>JAENWO010000087.1 GCA_016649925.1 Actinomycetales bacterium | reverse complement strand
CCGGGGACCTCCGCCGTCGACTCGTCGGGCGGGTCCAACGTGGGGTCAGCAGAGGCCTCCCACTCGGGCACAGCGGACGCGTCCGGACGCGGGGCATCCGTCGTCGGGCTCACACCGTCGTCCGTCGTCGGGCTCACACCGTCGTCGGACGCGCGATCGGATGCGTCCCGGCCGTCAGGACGGTCGCCGTCCGAAGCTCCGTGCGGGGCGTTCGGGCCGGGCGGCTGCGAGGTCATGCCTCCATTGTGACGTGTCCGCCAGGCGTGCGAGACCGAGTTCAGAACGCCGAGACGAGCACGGTCCAGCCGGTCGCGAGGCGATCGACCACGCCGCGCGTGTCCTCGAGGTCCGGCAGGGACCGGATCACGTCGTACGCCGGACCTGAGTTCGAGCCGGAGGAGACCGCCACCACCGAGCCTCCGCACTCCAGCAGCCACCAGTCCCCGGAGACCCGGTAGACCGCGTGGCCACCCACCGAGACGGGTTCGAGCGCGGCGAGCATCGACTGGTCGAGCTGCCCGTGCTGCGCCAGGACGGTGACCGCACCGCTGGCACCGACAAGGCTCACCTCGAGCACCTCGGCTCCGCCCGCGCCGTCGTCCGGCTCGTGCACCTCGACGTCGCTCACGCTCATGCCGACGGGAAGCAGTTCGGGGGCCGGCCACCCGCTGGCGGTCATCCACTCCAGCAGGGCGGAGCTCATCCGCTGCTCGGTGGCGGTCGCGGCATGCCGATCGGACGCCGACATGAACTGGGTGACGCCCGGTGTGGTCGTGCCGGCATCGAGCAGGGCCGTGGGGTCCTGAAGGGGTCGTTGCTGCCCGCCGAGGACGAAGAGCGCGAGTGCGAAGAGGCCCACCGAGGCGAGCATGCCGGTCATCACCCGCGTCCGCAGCGGGTGGTGCTCGCGCTCCGACCACCCAGTGACCCGCATCGGCTCGGCACCCGATGCCAAGGCCGGGAAGGACGGTCCAGAGAGGGGGACGTCGGGCATCTGGAGCGCGAGCAGGCGTGCCGTCAGATCGGGACTCGCTCGCACCTCACCGGCGGCGCGCGCGGCCGCCCGGGAGGCCCGCTCGGCGTCGAGGGCCCGCCTGCACTCGTCGCACCCGGCGACGTGCGCGAAGGCGCGCTCGGCGCGCGCGGGAGGCAGCTGCCCGTCTGCGAGCGGGGAGATCAGCGGACCGAGGTGGCTCACGGGCGCGCCTTCCCGGCCGGGGTACTGGCGCCGTCGGACGCGACGCCGTCGGACGCGACGCCGTCGGACGTCGCGCGGGGCGAGCGGTGCGCGAGCGAGGTGCGCAGCTGTGCGCGGCCGCGGTGGATGCGGGAGCGCACCGTGCCCATCGAGATGCCGAGGGTGGCGCCGATCTCCTCGTAGGACAGGCCCTCGATGTCGCAGAGCACCACGGCGGCCCGGTACTGGGGCTTGAGCGCGTCCAGCGCCGCCTGGATGTCGAGATCGAGGTTGTCGTGCTCGTAGCGGCGCTCGGGGGAGCCGCCGTCTCCGATGGCGGGCAGCCGCTCCACGGCCGGGCCCAGGGAGTCGAAGCGGATGCGCTTCTTGCGTCGAGCCTGGTCCAGGAAGAGGTTCGTGGTGATGCGGTGCAGCCAGCCTTCGAAGGTGCCCGGCTGGTAGGAGGTGAGCGAGCGGAACACCCGGACGAAGACCTCCTGCGTGAGGTCCTCGGCGTCGGCCTGGTTGCCGGTCAGACGGTACGCGAGGCGATAGACGCGGTCCGTGTTGTCGCGGACGATCTGCTCCCACGACGGCGGCTGCCAGGGCACATCGACGGGTCCGGCCGTGTTCTCGGGGACCGGGGCGGCGGCGAGCGTCGCCGAGACCTCAGCCTCTACGGGCACCCGCGGATCCTCCATGTGCGTCCAGTCTACGCGGGCCGGCTGGTCGTACCGCGGCCCGTCACCTCCACAACGCGTGAGGGGCGCGGATCGTTCCCCGCCCGGTACCGGGGACCGGGGACTGCCCCAGGCGATACCATCGGGGGGCGCGGACGCGCACTTGTGTACACACGGAGGCCCACGATCGCTGCCGACAAGGCCCAGAACTGGGCCTACACCGAGTATTTCATCACCGAGATCGAGGCAGTGCGTGACGCCCGTGCCCGCGCCGAGGAGTTCGGCATCTCCGCCGTCTCCCCCGGCACCGGTGCCGCGCTGCGGCTGGTCGCCGCGGCGCTCAAGGCCCACTCGGTCGCCGAGGTGGGGACCGGGACCGGCGTCTCGGGCCTGTGGCTGCTGGACGGGATGGTGCCCGACGGCGTGCTGACCACGATCGATGTCGAGGTGGAGCACCAGCGGGCCGCGAAGGAGGCGTTCGCCGCCGCAGGCATCCGTCCGACGCGCACGCGCCCGATCTCGGGCCGGGCGCTCGACGTCCTCCCCCGCCTCGCCGACGACGCCTACGACCTCGTGTTCATCGACGCGGACCCGGCGGAGGCCAGCGACTACGCGAACCAGGCCATCCGGATGCTGCGCAGCGGCGGTGCACTCGCCGTCACCGATGCGCTCTGGCACGACCGCGTGGCCGATCCGGCTCGCCGCGACGAGGACACCGTAGCCATGCGCGAGCTGGGCAAGGCGTTGCGCGAGGACGAGCGCCTCATCCCGGCGCTGCTGCCCACCGGCGACGGCCTGCTCGTCGCGGTCAAGCGGTAACCGCCGGGGAAGCACAACCCCAAGCTCCCCAACCCCGAGCAAACGAGTGCTGGGGCCCGGGAGGCTAGCTACGGGACGCAAGCCAGCGGAACAGCAGGCGCGCCCCGAAGCCGCTCGGTCCCTCGGTGACCTCGTGCTCAGTCTTCGCCGCCCGGGCCGGGCCGGCGATGTCCAGGTGTGCCCAGGTGGTGTCCCCGGCGAAATGCTCGAGGAACAGGGCGGCCGTGATGGAACCGCCGGAGACACGGGTGTCGGTCGCGATGTGTGAGAGGTCGGCGACGGCGGAGTCCAGCGCCGAGCGGTACTCCTCCACCAGGGGCATGGGCCAGAGCGCCTCGCCGGTCCGATCCCCCGCCGCCACCAGTGCGGTGGAGAGGTCGGGGTCGTTCGAGTAGAGCGCGCCGTGCCGCTTGCCCAGGCCCAGGCTCGCCGCACCGGTCAGGGTCGCGACGTCCACCAGGACGTCCGGCGCGAGCGTCAGCCGCGCCCACGCCATCGCGTCGGCGAGCACGATGCGCCCCTCGGCGTCGGTGTTGCGGATCTCGACGGACGTGCCGTCGACCATGCGGATGACGTCACCGGGACGGTAGGAGGCGCCACCGAAGGCGTTCTCGGCGAGCGGGAGCACGGCGGTGACGCGGACCGGGAGCTTCGCCTCGGCGGCGGCCAGGACGGCCGCGAACGCGGCAGCGGCACCGGCCATGTCCGTCTTCATCGGCACCATCGCCTCACGCGGCTTGATGGAGATGCCACCCGTGTCGTAGGTGATGCCCTTGCCGACGAGCACCACCTGCGGGCCACGCGTGCGCTCGGGCGCGTACGCCACCGTGACGAGCCGGGGCGGGGTGGCGGAGCCACGGCCGACGGCGGCGATGCCCGCCAGTCCGGTCCGCTCGAGCCAGTGCTCGTCGTGCACAGAGACGGTGACGCCATCGATCCCGGCGGCCAGCTCGACCATCCGGTCGGCGAGCGACTGGGGGTTCTTGACATTCGACGGCGTCGCCGTGAGCAACCGCGCCAGGAGGGTCGCCCGCGCGGCGATGCGCGCGTCGGCCACGGCCGACTCGTCGACCTCACCGAGGATCGTGAGCCTGCCGAGGGCAGGCGCGGGACCCGTCCCGAGACCAGTGAACGGCGGACGGTAGGAGGCGAGCAGGACGCCCTCGACGAGCGCCCGAACGGCGTTCGCGTCGCCCTGTCCGGCAAGAGTGGTGAGCATCCGCTGACGCCCGGTCCCGATGCGGGCGAGGACGGCACCGGCCCGGCGCATCGCCGTCGGTGACTCGTCACCCACCCCGACCAGGGCGAGCCGGTTCGACAGCCCGTCCCACGGCGCGGCGGCGCCGGTGAGCCGGGGCAGGGACACGACGTGCACCTCGCCCGCAGCTCCCTTGACGCCCTCGCGCTCCGCGAGCTCGAAGAGGTCGATGCCGTACGCGACCCCGGCGTCGGCGGTGCCGAACCGGGGTTGCACCTCGCCGTCGTCGCGCTGAGCGGGTGCGATCGGGACGGCGAGGACGTCGTAGGCACCGTCCACCGAACCACTCAGAGCCTGCCGGCTCAGCGGTCCGGGGACGAGGACGATCTCCGGTCGGGCTGCCTCGGACATTCTCGAGGTCAGCTGGCGACGGCGCTCAGCGCGTCGCTGAGCTCGCTCGCCTCGGTCGCATTGAGCTCGACCACGAGACGACCGCCCCCCTCGAGCGGCACGCGCATGATGATGCCACGGCCCTCCTTGGTCACTTCGAGCGGTCCGTCACCGGTCCTGGGCTTCATTGCAGCCATGGGTGTGCTTTTCCCCTGTTCTTGTCGGGTGGTGCGCCGTCGGGAGCGGTCACGGAGCTTTCCTCCGCTGATCCCGGTGCGGTGCTCTGCTCACGCCATTCTATGTCAGTTCGGTAGGGGTCCTCCATCGAGGCCGCGATCCGCCCGCTGGAGACGAGCGCAGTCACGACCACGACGGCGATGATCACGACGAGGAACAGCCCGGTGATCGGCGTGACCCAGCCCATGGCCTACTCCGGCCCGGCAGCACCGGCCCGGGATGCGGCCTCCTGGGACTGGCCGTACTCGCGCTGGCGGCGGTTCCGGCTGGCGTCGGAGACGATCTGCACGGCCTCCGCGGGGTCGTCGGTGATCCGGATGAGGTCGAGGTCGTGCGAGGAGAGCGTCCCCCGCTCCACCAGCGTGTCCCGCAGCCAGTCGATCAGGCCGGACCAGAACTGTGAGCCGACCAGCACGATCGGGAACCGCTTGACCTTCTTCGTCTGCACGAGGGTGAGCGCCTCGAACAGCTCGTCCAGCGTGCCGAACCCGCCGGGCAGCACGATGAATCCCTGGGCGTACTTCACGAACATGGTCTTGCGAGCGAAGAAGTAGCGGAAGTTGACCCCGAGGTCGACGTAGTCGTTCATCCCTTGCTCGAACAGCAGCTCGATGCCGAGCCCCACGGACGTGCCCTCGGCCTCGTGCGCGCCCTTGTTCGCGCCCTCCATCACGCCCGGCCCACCGCCCGTGATCACGGCGTAGCCCTCCTTCACGAGCAGCCGCGCGATCTCCTCCGCCTGGGCGTACTCGGTGTCGGTCGTCCTGAACCGCGCGGAGCCGAACACGCTCACCGCCGGGCCGAGCTCCGCCAGCGCCCCGAAACCCTCGACGAACTCGGCCTGGATGCGCATCACGCGCCAGGGGTCCATGTGCACCCAGTCCGCGTCGTCGGCCCGCTCGAGAAGACGCTCGTCGGTCGTCTTCTCCGGGATCTGCCGCCCGCGCAGCCGCACCGGACCCTTGCGGTAGTCGCGGTCCTTGCGCACCTCGTCGACTGTCATCAGCTATCCGTTCCCTCGGTGACCCGACCGGTACTCAACCACGCCGAGAGGGCGCGCGCGCACGTGACGATCTGCGCCGTCTGGACCTGTTCCTCGTCGGCATGGGCGAGCATCGGGTCGCCCGGGCCGAAGTTGACCGCCGGCACGCCCAGCCCGGTGAAGCGGGCGACGTCGGTCCAGCCGTACTTAGGCCCCGCGACCCCGCCGGTGATGGCCGAGACCGCCGCCACGAAGTCCCGGGCGGCCGGGTGGTCGAGGCCGGGGCGAGCGCCGGCCGCCGCGTCGGTGAGGGTGACGTCGAAGCCCTCGAACACCTCGCGCACGTGGGCGAGGGCCTGGTCCGGCGTCTTCGAGGGCGCGAACCGGTAGTTCACCACCACGGTGCACTCGTCCGGGATCATGTTCGTCGCGATGCCTCCGCTGATCCCGACGGCGTTGAGCCCCTCGCGGTAGCGCAGCCCGTCGACAGCCACCTCGGCCGGGACGTACGCGGAGAGGCGACACAGGATCTCGCCGGCGTCGTGCACGGCGTTGCGTCCCATCCAGGCGCGGGCGGAGTGCGCCGTCCTGCCGTGGGTGCGGACCTCCACCCGCAGGGTGCCGTTGCAGCCACCCTCGATGCCGCCGGCGGTCGGTTCCCCGAGCACGGCGAAGTCGGCGGTGAGCCAGTCGGGGTGCTCGCGCACCACCCGCCCCAGGCCGTTGAGGTCGGAGTCGACCTCCTCGTGGTCGTAGAACACCCACGTGACGTCCTTCTCCGGCCCGGTCAGCGTCACCGCGAGGTGCAGCGCGACGCCGACGCCACCCTTCATGTCGACGGTCCCGCGTCCCCACAGGAGCGCCTCGCCGTCGGACCCGATGCGCAGCTCGGTGGGCAGGTTTTCCTGGATCGGGACCGTGTCGAGGTGCCCCGCGATGACCACTCGCTGCTCCCGCCCGAGGTGCGTGCGGGCGACGACGGTGTCGCCGTCCCGCAGCACCTCCAGGTGGTCGGCGGTGCGCAGCACGGCCTCGACGGCGTCCGCGAGCGTCGTCTCCGAGCCGCTCACGCTCGGGAGGTCGCAGATCGCTCGCGTGAGGGCGACGACGTCGGTCGTGCGGGGATCGGGCAGGCTCGTCGGCAGCGCGGACATACGTTTCAGCGTAGTGCGCGAGACGTTGGGGCTCGTCAGCGCGCGCGACCCTCGCCGGGCCGCAGGCGGACCATCGCCCGGAACAGGCTCCGCCCGCACGGGTCGGCGGGAACGGGTCGGCGGGAACAGGCTCCGCCCGCACGGGTCGGCGGGAGCAGGTCGGCGGCCACCGAGCCCGACCTGGAGTGGATGATCGCCCGGATCACCAACCCGGCCGACAAGCCCGCCACGGGCCGGGTCCGGGCCGGGTTCGGGCCGGGTCCGGGCCGGGTTCCTCGGTCACGACGACGTCGGCTCCGCGATGTCCCACGCCGACATCGCCGCCTTCCTCGTCGACCAGCTCACCGACACCACCTACCTCAAGGCAGCGCCGGCGGTCAGCAACTGACCCTTCCGCTCGTCACCCCTCACGCGAGGGGGACGAGACGGCAGCCAGAACCGCCCCCTCGGCACGCCGCGTCGCGCGCAGGCAAGCGGACCTCAGGGTGCGATCACTCGGGAGCCGATCTCCTGCCGCACGGCCCTACCCCCTCGCGTCGTGCAAGGTGCGGGCGGCCTCGGCGATGGAGCCGGACAGCGAGGGGTAGACGGTGAACGCGCTGGCCACCTGGTCCACCGTGAGCCGGTGGCTGATCGCGAGCGTGATCGGGAAGATCAGCTCGCTCGCCCGCGGCGCCACGACGACGCCGCCGAGGACCAGCCCGGAGGCGCGGTGCGAGAACAGCTTGACGAAGCCCTCGCGGATACCGAGCATCTTCGCGCGCGGGTTACGCGCCAGCGGCAGCATCGTGACCGCGCCGCGCACCTCGCCGGACGTGATCCGCGACTCCGGGATCCCGACCGTCGCGATCTCCGGGGCAGTGAAGATGTTCGCCGAGACCTGCCCCAGGTCGAGCGGCGAGACCGCGTCGCCGAGGGAGTGCCACATGCCGATCCGCCCCTGCATCGCCGCCACCGAGGCCAGCGCGAGGACACCGGTGCAGTCACCGGCCGCGTACACGCCCCGGGCCGTGGTCCGCGAGACCCGGTCCACCTCGATGTGGCCGGACGGCTTGACCTTGACGCCCGCGCTCTCCAGACCGAGGTCCTCGGTGTTCGGGACGGCGCCGACGGCGAGCAGGCAGTGGGAGCCGGTGACCACGCGTCCGTCCGCGAGCTCCACCTCCACGCCGTCGCCCGCGCGCCGCACCGCGGCCGCCCGCGACCGGGAGAGCACCTCCATGCCGCGCCGCTTGAACACGCTCTCGATCAGCTCCGCCGCGTCGGAATCCTCACCGGGCAGCACCCGGTCCCGGCTGGAGACGAGCACCACGTCGGCGCCGAGGGCGTTGTATGCGCCGGCGAACTCCGCACCGGTCACGCCCGAGCCCACCACGATCAGCCGCTCGGGCAGCTCGGTGAGGGTGTACACCTGGGTCCAGGTGAGGATCCGCTCGCCGTCGGGCTCCGCCGTCGGGAGTACACGGGGGCGCGCGCCGGTCGCGATCAGGACGACGTCGGCCGTGAGACGCTGCTCGCCGTAGGCGGTCGTGGCGACCACCATGGACGGCCCCTGGAGACGACCCTCGCCGTCGACCAGGGCGACGCCCTCGCGCTCGAGACGGGTCCGGATGTCGCGGCTCTGGGCTGCGGCCAGCTCGAGCACCCGTCGGTCCACGGTGGCGAAGTCCACCTCCATGGAACCGTCGTGACCGCCGGCCGGCCTGATCCCGAGCTCCTTCGAGCTCTCGGTCACCGTCATCAACTCGGCCGTCGCGATCAGCGTCTTCGAGGGGACGACGTCCGTCAGCACGGCAGAGCCGCCCAGGCCCTGCCGCTCCACCACCGTGACCTTCGCACCGAGCTGACGCGCGACGAGCGCGGCCTCGTACCCCCCGGGACCACCGCCGACGATCACCACCCGGCTCCCCTCGCGGACGTTGGAGGGCCTGGCAGCCGTGGACTGCTCGGCGGGCGTGAGGGGTGCGGGTGCGGAAGTCACGGCTGTCATTGTGCCGTGGCAACGGTAGGTTCGGCACGTGAGCACCCCTGACGCCGCCGTCACCGCCGCACACCCGCCGGTGACCCCCGACCTGGATGACCCCACCGCTGACCCGTTCGAGGTGGCCCGCGCCGCCGCCGAGCGGATCGCCGAGCTCAGCCGGGTCACCTCCCACGACATCGCGCTCGTCCTCGGTTCCGGCTGGGGCGAGGCCGCCGACCTTCTCGGTGAGACCGTCGCCGAGATCGGCGCGGAGGACCTGCCCGGCTTCTCCCGCTCGGGCGTTCCCGGCCACGCCGGCACGATCCGTTCGATCCGGTTCGACGGGGCCGACGGCGCAGCTCACCACGCGCTCGTCCTCGGCGCGCGCACGCACTACTACGAGGGACGCGGCGTGCGCCGCGT
>JAENWO010000475.1 GCA_016649925.1 Actinomycetales bacterium | reverse complement strand
GGCTGAGCGGGGGCCGCGGCGGCGTGCCGCCAGGCTGAGCGGGGGCCGCGGCGGCGTGCCGCCAGGCTGAGCGGGGGCCGCGGCCCCGTGCCGCCCTCGGGTGGTCCCCGGTGAGCCGGTCAGCTCTTCTGCACGGTGATGGTCCAGCCCGCCTCACCGGTGCGGTCGAAGCTCGTCACCGGGTAGCCGTTCTCGGCCGCCCAGCGCGGGATCGCGTCGGTCGCCTGTGTGCAGTCGAAGTTGATCGTCAGGTGGTCGCCGACGTCGAGGGTCTCGATCGCCTGCTTGGCCTCGATGAGCGGGAAGGGGCAGACCTGTCCATCGGTCTCGAGGGTCAGTGGCATGGTGGTCTCCTGTCGGGGTGCGGTGGTCAGACGGTGACGAGCTCGTGGGTCGCCGCGGGAGTGCGGCGCCGGAGGATGAACTGGTGCGTGGCGGCGCCTGTGCCCAGGACCATGAACGCGAAGGACACCCAGCCCTGGTAGGAGAACTGCGCGGTGTTGACCATCGCGTTGCCGATGGTGCAGCCCCCGGCGAGGGAGGCGCCGATGCCCATGAGGGCACCCCCGCCGACCGAGCGCAGCACCGTGGTGGCGTCGGGAACGCGCACCCGGAACTCCCCGCTCGCCTTCGCCGCGACGTGCGCGCCGACGAGGATGCCGAGGATGAGGAACACGCCCCAGTCCACCAGCTCGGTGTCGCCGGTGACCAAGAACGTCACGAGGTTGGCTGACGGCGTCGTGATGCCCAGACCGGAGCTGCGTCCGGTCGCGATGCTCGCCGGCCAGGCGACGGTGGCGATGACGCCGATCACGACGGCGGTCGCGAAGGCATGCCACGGGCGCTCGAAGAGCAGGTGGGCGATCCCGGTACGGCGGGGCGGCAGGGTGGCCAGGGGCGCGCGGCTCGCGTCGGCCCGGAGGTGGTGCACCACCAGCGCGAGGACACCGAAGGAGAGGAGCGCCACGAGCCACCAGGGTGAGATGCCGAGGCTCTCGTGGATCGTCGTGACGGGCAGGACGGTGGACGAGCGCAGGGTGGCGGTCAGCTCGCCGAAGACCCCGTACTTCATGACGGCGCTGAAGCCGGCGTAGAAGATGAGGGCGATCCAGCTCCCCACCAGCCCCTCGGCCGAGCGGTAGAAGGTGCCGGTCGCGCAGCCGCCGGCGAGCACGATCGCGTAGCCGAAGACGAACGCCCCGACGACCGTTGCGACGACCGGAAGGGGCTTGGCCTCGAGCTCGATGAACCCGAGCTGCTGGAGCGCGAAGATGCCGATCGCCTGCACGGCGATGACGATGCCGAACGCGGTGATCCAGCGCGTCTTCCCGCCGATCCAGACGTCTCGGAACGCGCCGGTCACGCAGAACCGGCCCCGTTGCATGACGAAACCGAGCGCGGCGCCGACGAGCAGGCCGGTGATGAGCATGAGCAGTCCTCCTTGGGGAGCTGGGGCAGGTCGCTTGTGGCGGTCGAGATGGCTGTCGCCGGGTCCTCACCCGGGGCACCTCACCGATCGTGGAGGGTTGCCGCCCGACCAGCCGGGGCTACGCGTCGGGACTCTTGACCTCTGCTGGAGAACCTAGCGAGGAACGGGGGCTGTCTCGCCGACCGTCCGACTCGTCTCAGCCCTCGGACGGCGCACCTCCCGTGGAGCCAGCAGCGCCCCGGTCACCGCGAGCAGCCGCACGCGCAGCGCGTCGGAGCGCAGCGCGAACTCACGTTGCGCGGCCACGTACTCCGCCTTCCCGGTGGGTGTCTCGATCGCGACCGGGTGGTAGCCCCAGTCGGTCAGGTCGTACGGGGAGGCGCGCATGTCGAGCCCCCGGATGTCGGCCGCCAGCTCGAACGCGTCCAGGACCAGCTCGCCCGGCACCGCGGGAATGAGCTTCGTCGACCACTTGTAGCAGTCCATCGCGGCGTGCAAGCAGCCCGGTTGCTCGACCAAGGGCTGGTCCTCCCGGGCGAGCGCCCGGACGTTGCGAGTGACGGCGTCGGGCGTGAAGAACCGGAAGGCGTCGAAGTGGGAGCAGCGCAGCTGGTGGGACTCGACCACCTCGTCCGTGCCGCCGCGGCCGAGCCTGAGGGGAACCGGGTGGCGCACGTCCTGCTGCCGGTAGACCATCGCCCACTCATGCAGCCCGAAGCAGCCGAGCTGCGGGGCGCGCGCACGGGTCGCAGCCAGGAGGGCGTGCACGTACTCCACGGTCGCGGCCCGGTGCTCCATGAATGCGGCCACGTCCAGCGCGACGGCGTCGTGCCCCTCGACGGCGTCGTGCCCCTCCGCGGTGGCGTACCAGCGGGCCCCGGCCCGCTCAGCCGCGTCGAGGAGCGTGATACCGACGCCCGGGTGCCAGCGCCGCAGTCGGGCCGGTTTCGTGGGGTAGTAGGTGAAGAGGAAGTCCTCGACGGGGTGCGTCTCGTGCCGGGACCGTCGACGGCGGTGGCCGGCGGTGAGGGCGTCGGCCCGTTCGGCGTGTGCCGCCTCGAGCGCGCGCCACTCCTCC
>JAENWO010000119.1 GCA_016649925.1 Actinomycetales bacterium | reverse complement strand
GCGCTGCGGCTCGATGAGACTGGCGCGCACTGGGTCGGTGTGGGCACCGTTAGACGCTGCACTCTGCGGGTGGATGGCCAGATGATCGCCCGCGACGAGGTCGCGGTCGGCGCCGAGGTCGTCCTGGACTCGAGCGTCAACAGCCCCGACGACCGCGGGCTGCTCGTGGATGTCGACCGGCCCCGGTCCGTGCTGCTCGATGCCACCGTGCAGAACGTCCTGACAGACGGCTACGGCTCCTTCGCCAGGGCCGCCCTGCGCCACCGGCCGCCCGAACCGTCCGTCGACGAGGAGATCGCCGAGGCGGTCGAGGTTGCCTCCGCCGCCGACGCCGTGGTCGTGGTGGTGGGCACCAACGACGAGGTCGAGTCCGAGGGCTGGGACCGGACCTCGCTCGCCCTGCCCGGCCGTCAGGACGAGCTGGTCGAGCGGGTGCTGGACGTCGCTCCGGACGCCGTCGTGGTCGTCAACGCCGGGGCTCCGTTGGTGCTGCCGTGGCTCGCCCGGGCCCGCACCGTGCTGTGGACCTGGTTCCCGGGTCAGGAGGCCGGCAACGCTCTCGCCGACGTCCTGACCGGGGTCACCGAGCCGTCGGGGCGGCTGCCGTGGACGCTGCCGGCCGCCGAGGCCGACGTCCCGGTGCCCGGCGCGCAGCCCGGGGCCGACGACCGGGTGGACTACCACGAGGGCCTGCACGTTGGGTACCGGTCGTGGGAGCTGCTCGATCGCACCCCTGCTGCGCCGTTCGGCCACGGTCTGGGCTGGACGACCTGGGAGTACGACGCCCTGACCTGCGAGGACGCCGCCGACGGCGGGCTGCGGCTGACCGTGACGGTGCGCAACACCGGTACGCGGGCCGGCCATGAGGTGATCCAGGCCTACCTCGAGGGTCCGACCGGCGGACCCGAGCGGCCGGTCCGCTGGCTCGCCGGCTTCGCCGTCGCCCACGCCCAGGCCGGCGCGGGCGCCGCGGTGCACGTCGACGTGCCGCTGCGCGCGCTGCAGGTCTGGGACGTCGACGAGCACGGCTGGACGATCCCGGCCGGCACCTATCGCCTGCGCGTGGGCCGCTCGGTCCGCGACCTACGCCTGGGCACGGAGGTCAGCCGCTGACCTGACCACAGCTCGACCCCGCACCACCATCCATCAGTGCAAGGAGGCACACAGTGAGAAGGACAAGGATCGCAGGGATCACAGCGGGAATTGCGGCGGTGGCCCTGCTCGCCGCCGGATGCTCCGGCAACAACAGCGAGCAAAAGAGCCCCGACGTCGCGGGCGAGGTGCTCACCGTCGGGATGCCGAACGGCGCGCTGTCCGAGAACCAGAACCCGCTCGCGCCCACCGGCTCGGCGGCCAAGTCCCTCGGTTACGCCTGGGTCATCTACGAGTCGCTGATGCAGGTCAACGACCTGCACCCGCTCGAGGACCCGACGCCGTGGCTGGCCGAGTCGGTGACGTGGAACGACGACTACACCGAGGCCCAGATCGTCGCCCGTGAGGGCGTGAAGTGGACCGACGGCGAGGACTTCACGGCCAAGGACATCGCCTTCACGTTCAACCTGTTCCTGGACTTCCCGGCGCTGAACGCCGACTTCCCGGAGCAGCTGGAGAGCGCGACCGCCGACGGCAACACGGCGACCATCACCTTCGGCCGGTCCCAGTACGTCAACCAGGTCAAGCTCAACAGGACGGTGATCGTCCCCGAGCACATCTGGGCCGACATCGCCGACCCGGTGACCTTCACCGACACCGACCCGATCGGCACCGGCCCGTACCTGCTCGAGTCGTGGACGCCGCAGGCGGCGACGCTCGTGGTGAACCCCGACTACTGGGGCGGCGAGCCGGCCGTCCCGAAGATCCAGTACTCGTCGTACAACGACAACAACGCCCTCATCACGGCGCTGACGACGGGCGAGGCGCAGTGGGGCTGGACCTTCATCGCCGACTACGAGAACGTCTACATCGCCCAGGACCCGGAGCACTACAACCAGGTCGCGGGCGGCGGCTTCGCCGTCGACGTGCTCTACCTCAACAACGAGACCAAGCCGTTCAACGACCGGGCCTTCCGCCAGGCACTCAACATGGCGATCGACCGCACGCAGATCAGCCAGCTGGCCGGTTCCGGCGTGTGGCCGGGCATCTCCAGCGTCACCGGCATGCCGATGCCGTCCGGTGAGGACTTCCTGGCCTCGGAGTTCGATGGCGAGGAGTACCAGGTCGACGTCGACGGGGCGAAGGCCCTGCTCGAGGACGCCGGCTACACCTGGGACGGCTCCGGCGCGCTGCTCGACCCGGACGGCGCGGCGGTCTCCTTCGAGCTGGTCAACCCGGCCGGCTGGAACGACTACCTGACGGCGCTCGACCTGATCAAGCAGGGCGCCGAGTCCCTCGGCGCGGTCGCGACGGTCAACGCCGCGAACCAGGACGCGTGGTTCAACGAGATCATCCCGCTGGGAAACTTCCAGGCCACGCTGCACTGGACCGACAGCGGCGCGACGCCGTGGAACATGTACGCGGACATGATGGACGGTGCGCAGTACGTGCCGCTCGGCGAGACCGCGAACTGGAACTTCGGTCGCTACAACAACGACGAGGTCACTGCCGCACTTGCCGAGTTCGCCGGGGCGTCCGACGACGCCGCCCGGCAGGCAGCGATCGAGACGGTCCAGCAGTTCTACGTCGAGGACGTCCCGGCCCTGGTCATCTGGGCCCGGCCGGCCGTCGCGCAGTACTCGACGGTGAACTACACCGGGTTCCCGACCGATGAGGACCCGTACGCCAACCCGCAGCCCACCGGCCCGCAGGCGGCGCAGATCGTCATGAAGCTCACCCCGACCGAGGGTTGAGCCTCCCGTGACCAGGGTGGTGCGGTGGGCGACGTCGTCGCCCACCGCACCACCGGCCCTCGACCCCCGGTGATCAGATGACCAGCGCACCACCTGTCCAGACCCCCACCCCGGGGGACGCACCACCGGCCGCCGAACCGCCGATCCTGCAGGCCGTCGACCTTCGCAAGCACTTCCGGGCCCGGGGGACCGGGGCTCGCGCTGTCGTGCACGCGGTCGACGACGTGAACCTCGAGCTGCACCGCGGGCACGTCGTCGCGCTGGTGGGCGAGTCCGGCTCCGGCAAGTCAACGGTCGCCCGGCTGCTCGCCCAGCTGCTGCCCGCCACGGGCGGCCGCATCCTGTTGCACGGCGAGGACGCTACCGCCCGGAGCCGCCGGGCGTTCCGCCGGTACGTGGGCCAGGTGCAGATGATCTTCCAGGACCCGTTCGCCTCGCTGAACCCGATCCACCCGGTGCGCTACACGCTCACCAGGAGCCTGCGCATCCACCGCGGGCGGATGTCCCGCTCGGAGCGCGAGGCGGCGCTGACCGAGCTGCTCGAGCGGGTCCAGCTGACGCCGCCGGCCCGGTACGTCGACAAGTACCCGCACGAGCTCTCCGGGGGGCAGCGCCAGCGCGTCGCGATCGCACGAGCCCTCGCCGCAAACCCTGAGGTGCTGCTCGCGGACGAGCCGATCTCGATGCTCGACGTCTCGATCCGGCTCGGCATTCTCAACCTCCTGCGCGACCTGCGGGACCGGCTGCAGATCGCGATCCTCTACATCACCCACGACATCGCGTCCGCCCGGTACTTCGCCGACCGGACGATGGTCATTTACGCCGGACGGGTGGTCGAGACCGGCGACTCGGAGTCGGTCACGCAGGACCCCAAGCACCCCTACACCCAGCTGCTCGTGCACTCGGCGCCCGACCCCGACGGTCTCGACGCGCGGGCCCACGGCGCCCGCGGCGAGGCGCCGAGCCTGGTCCGGCCCCCACAGGGCTGCCGGTTCCACCCCCGCTGCCCGTTCGCCGTCGACCTCTGCCGCGCGGAGGTCCCGCCGCTGCTCGACGTCGGACCGGAGCGCCAGGCGGCGTGCTGGGGCTACGCCGACCGACCCGACCGTCCCGCGGTGGGGTCGGTCCTTGACACCTACGGAGCCAGGCCCGGTGGGCCGGTGCCGGTCACCGGACAGCAGGAGGTCGAGCGATGAGGTTCTTCGTCCGCCGGGCGATCTTCTACCTGGTCACGGCGTGGGCGGCGGTGACCATCAACTTCGTCATCCCGCGCCTGATGCCCGGGGACCCGGTCGCCGCTCTGCTCGCCCGGAGCCAGGGCCGGATCGACTCGAGTGCCGAGGACGCGATCCGTGTCCTGTTCGGGCTCGACAAGGACGTCTCGATCTGGCAGCAGTACGTCGACTACTGGGGCCTCCTGCTGCACGGCAACCTCGGGATCTCGTTCATGAACTTCCCGACGCCGGTCATCCAGGTCATCCAGCAGTCCCTGCCGTGGACCGTCGGTCTGGTCGGTATCGCGACGGTGATCAGCTTCATCATCGGCACGCTCATCGGCACCGGGATCGGCTGGCGGCGCGGCACCTGGGCCGACTCGCTGCTGCCCATCTCGACGTTCTTCTCCGCGGTCCCGTACTTCTGGCTCGGGCTCATCGCGATCGCCCTGTTCTCCGTGACGCTCGGCTGGTTCCCCACCAACGGCAGCTACGACCGGTCGATGCTGCCCGTGTTCACCCCCGAGTTCATCGGCTCGGTGATCCGCTACGGCACACTGCCGGCCTTCACGGTGGTCATCTCCTCGATCGCCGGCTGGATCCTCGGGATGCGCAACATGATGGTGACGGTCTCCTCCGAGGACTACGTCACCGTCGCCCAGGCCAAGGGCCTCAGCGAGCGGCGGGTGGTCTTCGGGTACGCGGCGCGCAACGCGATCCTCCCGCAGGTGTCGAGCTTCGCCCTGTCCCTCGGGTTCATCGTCGGCGGGACGCTCATCATGGAGATGGTCTTCTCCTACCAGGGCATCGGCTTCCTGCTCTACCAGGCGGTCAGCAACCATGACTACCCGCTGATGCAGGGCTGCTTCCTGGTCATCACTTTCGCGGTCCTGCTCGCGAACATCGCGGCGGACTTCGTCTACGCTGCGCTCGACCCGCGCACCCGGCAGGAGGGCTGACATGACCGTCGACACCACGCTCACGACCACCCCGGCGGTCGTGGTTCCGGCCCGGGCGGGAAGGGGCACGCGGCTGCTCTTCCTGCGCAATGCCAAAGCCCTGACCGGGATCGGGATCCTCGTGTTCTTCGCGATCCTCGCCGTCGTCGGGCCGTGGATCGCGCCGATGGACCCGGACGCACTGTCGTCCGCGATCCTCGCGCCGCCGTCGGGCGCGCACTGGCTCGGCACCGACCACCTGGGCAAGGACATCCTGTCCCAGATCATCGTCGGCACCCGCGGCGTCATGATCGTCGGCTTCGTCGCCGGCATCCTCGCGACCGCCGTCGGCGTGGTCGTCGGGGTGACCGCCGGGTTCATCGGCGGCGCCGGCGACGAGGTGCTCTCGGCGGCGTCGAACATCTTCCTGGTGATCCCGCAGCTGCCGCTGATCATCATCATCGCCGGCCAGCTGCCCTCGGCGGGCGGCCTCACGGTCGCCGCCGTCATCGCGTTCACCGGCTGGGCCTGGGGCGCGCGTGTGCTGCGTGCCCAGACGCTGTCCCTGCGCAAACGCGACTTCGTGGAGGCGGCGAGAGCCAACGGCGAGAGCACCCGGCGGATCGTCCTCGCCGAGATCCTGCCCAACCTCACGGCGATCATCGCGGCGGGCTTCGTCGGCACGGTGACGTTCGCCGTGCTGTCCCAGATCACCCTCGCGTTCATCGGCGTGACGTCGGTGAGCGACTGGAACTGGGGGACCATCCTGTTCTGGGCCCAGCAGAACCAGGCCCTCGCCCGCGGCGCGTGGTGGTGGTTCGCCCCCGCCGGCCTGTGCATCGCGTTCCTCGGTATGGGGCTGACACTCATCAACTTCGGCATCGACGAGTTCGTCAACCCGCGCCTGCGCAGCACCGGGCTGAACGCTCGCGCACTCCGTCGGCGCGGGATCCGTCCGCGGATCGGCTTCACGCCGGTCGTCCACGAGGCCGAGGAGGACCGGGCATGAGCGCCCTCGAGGTGACCCCGGCGCGGGGCCCGATCGCCCCGGGCACCCGCGAGCCGGTGCTCGAGATCCGCGACCTGTCGGTCGACTACGGGTACGACGACGACCCGGCCCACGTGCTGCGCAAGGTCTCGCTGACTCTGCACCGCGGGGAGGTGCTCGGCCTGGCGGGCGAGTCCGGCTGCGACAAGTCGACCCTCGCCTACGCGGCCACCCGGCTGCTCCCGCCGCCCGGCCTGGTCACCGGCGGGGAGGTGATCTTCACCGACCGGTCCGGCACGACCTTCGACATCCTCTCCCTCGGCGACGCGGCGCTGCGGGCAGCGCGCTGGCAGGACGTCGCGATGGTGTTCCAGGGGGCGATGAACTCCCTCAACCCGGTGTTCCGGGTGGGCCAGCAGATCGCGGACGGCATCCGGGCGCACCGCGACGTGACCCGCGCCGAGGCGCTCGAACGCGCAGCCGAGCTGCTGGAGACGGTCGGCATCTCGCCGGACCGGCTGCGCGACTTTCCGCACCAGCTGTCCGGCGGCATGCGCCAGCGCGTGATGATCGCGATGGCGATGGCCCTTGACCCCCAGGTGCTGATCATGGACGAGCCCACCACGGCACTCGACGTCGTGATGCAGCGGCAGATCGTCGAGCAGATCGCCGAGCTGCGGGAGCGGCTGGGGTTCTCGGTCATCTTCATCACCCACGACGTCTCGCTCCTCATCGAGATCGCCGACCGGATCGCGATCATGTACGCCGGGGAGATCGTCGAGGACGCCCCTGCCCAGGATGTCTACCGCCGCCCGCGGCACCCGTACTCCCGTGCGCTCCTGCACTCCTTCCCGCCGCTGCGCGGGCCCCTGCGTGAGCTCACCGGCATCCCGGGCTCACCGCCCGACGTCTCGAGCCTGCCGCCTGGGTGCCCGTTCGAGCCGCGGTGCGCGTTCGCCGTCGACCGGTGCGCGGTCGAGCACCCCCGCCTGGGCCCGACGGCGTTCGGCGAGAAGGGGCGGAGCGTGTCCTGCCTGCTGCACGACGACGCGACGACCCTCCCGGTGGAGCTCGCACAGCGCTGAAGCAGGGGCCGGTCGAGCGCCTGCCGTGTCCGGGCCCGGTAGCATCTCAGACACAGGCGTCGAACCGGCCATCACCGGCGAGCCTCCGGAAGAACCGGGATCCGTGGCGAAGGCGCCCTCCAGCGCACGGCACGGGTCCCTCAGTAAAACCGGACGGGTGGGCCCGTCACAGCCCTGACGAGCGGTCGTCGTCCGGGCTGACCCG
>JAENWO010000335.1 GCA_016649925.1 Actinomycetales bacterium | reverse complement strand
GACCGATCACGGGTCGGCTGACCTCAGAGTGGTCGAGTACCAGTGTGGAACGAGGGTGCCCCGTGCATCAGGCGAGGTGCTCCACGACGTAGTCCACGCACTTGGTGAGCGCCGCGACGTCGCCGGGGTCGACCGAGGGAAACATGCCGACCCGGATCTGGTTGCGGCCGAGCTTGCGGTAGGGCTCGATGTCCACCACGCCGTTGTTGCGCAGCGCGGCCGTGACCCGGGCGGCGTCGATCGCCCCGTCGATCTCGATCGTGCCGACCACGGGGGAGCGCGCCTCGATCTGCTGCACGAACGGTGAGGCGTACCAGGACTGCTCGGCCCACGAGTACAGAACCTCGGCCGAGGCTGCGGTCCGCGCTGCGGCGAAGCGCAGCCCACCGCTCTCCAGGAGCCAGTCCAGCTGCTCGGCCATCAGCACGAGCGTCGCGATCGCCGGGGTGTTGAGGGTCTGGTTCTTGCGCGAGTTCTCCAGCGCGGCCGGGAGCGAGAGAGACTCCGGCACCCACCGGTCCGAGAGCTCCTCGATCCGTGCCACGGCGGCGGGGGAGAGGACGGCGAACCACAGCCCGCCGTCGGACCCGAAGCACTTCTGGGGCGCGAAGTAGTACGCGTCCGTCTGCGTGATGTCGACGCTGACCCCACCCGCGGAGGAGGTGGCGTCCACGAGCATGAGGGCGTCCTCGGTCACCCGACGCACCGGCGCCAGGACTCCGGTGGAGGTCTCGTTCTGCGCCCACGCGTACGCGTCCACGTCCGGGCTCGCCTGGGGCAGGGCGAGCTCCCCGGGGGGTGCGCTGACCACCTCGGGGTCCGCGAGGAACGGGGCGCGCCGGGCCGCCGTCGCGAACTTGGCGCCGAACTCCCCGGTGTCGACGTGCTGCGAGCGGTCGCGGATGAGGCCGAACGTCGCGGCATCCCAGAAGAACGTCGAGCCGCCGTTGCCAAGGGCCACCTCGTAGCCGTCCGGGAGCCCGAAGAGCGCGGTGAGGCTCTCACGGATCTTGCCGACCAGGTGCTTGACCGGCGGCTGGCGGTGGGACGTGCCCATCACGGTGGTGCCCAGCGCCGCGAGCACGTCGCTCTGCGCCCGGCGGATCAGGCTCGGTCCGCAGCCGAACCGGCCGTCGGCGGGGAGAAGGTCGGAGGGGACGATCAGTGAGCTCATGGGCGGATCATTCCAGTTCCTGGTGGGCCTCGGCGACTTCCTTGTGGGCCTCGGCGATGTGCGCGCTCCAGCCGGCCGCCCGGCCGCAGGCGAACATCGCGGTGAGGGTCCGTGGGGGGACCCGCGCGTAGTCGAAGAGCACCGCAGCCCAGAACATCGCGTTGCTCCCGTACCCGGGCCGCTGGGTCTGGGTTCGTTCGGTGAGCAGCTTGTGGCCAGCTCGCGAGAGGGCCAGCGCCGCCTCCAGCCGAGGGATCCGCAGTTCCTCCGCGACGGCGCGCATCCCGCTCACGCGCGGGTCCTCGCCCAGGTAGTCGTCCTCGTCGAACCCGTACAGCCCGCCGTTGGCCAGGGCGCGGGCCACGACGCCGTCCGCGTCGCCGGTCTCCTCGGTCTCGGTGAGCAGGGCGAGTGATCGGGCGGCAGCTCCGCCCCCTCGGGGACCACTGGCGGCGGCGAGGGCACCCGAGAGGCAAGCTGCGGCGTCGGCCCCTGTGCTCGCGATCAGCCGGGCGGCACGAGTGGACGGGCTGAAGCCGTGCTCCGCGAGGGCGACCCAGCAGGAGTTGATGGCCGCCGCCTCGTTCGGGTCCACCTCCCCGCGCCACCGCATGACGAACCGCTGCGCGATGCCGCCCGCGGTGTTGACCTCCCGCTGGGGGATCGCCGGGAGCTCCTCGCCCCGTACGGACTGGGCGAGGAAGGAGATGGCCATCACGGACGCGCGGGCGAGGTCGTCCCGCAGGCGGGCCGACGTCACGTCCACGATCGGACGGAAGCCCCAGATGGGCGCGAGCTGCGCGAGCGCGCTCTGCATGTCGACCCGGTCGTCGCCCGTTCGCACCGGCAGCGGGAAGGGCTCCGCGCCGGGCAGTGCCCCATCCGGGTGGCCGTCCACGAGCAGGCCCCACACGCGCTCGTACGGCGTGGACGGGATGAGCTCGCGCACATCGCGTCCGCGGTAGCGCAGGCCCAGCTGGGGATCCACTGTGGAGATAGCGAACTCACTCATCACCCCGAGGATATGTGATGCGCACCACTGTCCACGCATCGAGGTCGGGTTGCCGAGACGGCTCTGCCCCGCACTCCGACGCCCACTAGGGTCAAAGGGCGCGCGGGCTGACGGTGCGCAGCGATGGAGCGGGAGGGACACATGGTCGACCTGATCGACACGACGGAGATGTACCTCAAGACCGTCTTCGAGCTCTTGGAGGAGGGCGTCGTGCCCCTCCGCGCCCGGATCGCCGAGCGTCTGGGCCACTCCGGCCCGACCGTCTCCCAGACCGTGGCCCGGCTCGAGCGCGACGGTCTCATGGTGGTCACCGGCGATCGGCACCTCGAGCTGACCAAGATCGGGCTGGCCAAGGCGACCAGCGTCATGCGCAAGCACCGGCTGGCGGAGCGTCTCCTCACCGACGTGATCGGGCTGGACTGGGAGTTCGTCCACGAGGAGGCGTGCCGCTGGGAGCATGTGATGAGCAGGCGCGTCGAGGAGCGGCTGCTCGGCCTGCTCGACCACCCCGACCGCGACCCGTACGGCAACCCCATCCCGGGGCTGGAGGAGTTCGGGGAGCCGGCTCCTCCCACGGACCGCGTCGTGCCACTGGCCGACGTCGCCTCCGCCGATCCCGAGTCCTTCACGGTGAGGAGGATCGGTGAGCCGCTACAGGTCGACGTCGTTCTGTTGGCCCGGTTCGCCCAGATCGGTGTGCTGCCGGGTGCCGAGGTCAGCGCCCACCGTGACGGCACCGTCGTCATCGTGTCCGTTCTCGGCTCCGAGCTCGTGCTGGACCTCCCCGAGGAGCTCGCCCGCCACATCTTCGTGGCCGACGGCGTCCCTGAGGTTCCGGCTCCGACCCTGGGCTGAGGCCACCCTCGGGCGAATCATCCTGACGGTGGATGTGGCTGATGCCAGAAAAGTCGTCGTGACCATAATGTGACAATCGGTGGAAGCGTCAGGTAGCCTCGGAACCGCTCGTCGAAACCCTCCTCGATGAGTCCTCGGGCGGACGCCGAACCCTGTCACCGCAAGAGGTCCGTGTAACAGTTCGTGACAGGGACGGGGAACCCACTTCTGGTGCTTGCACCTCGGGGTGAAGTTCTTGCTCGATCGGGCTACTACCGATCGAGCTGACCGGGTGATTCCTCCGACCCGAACCCGACAGCTAACCTCGCAGGCGTCTGGAGAGGTCACCTTTTGTCTCAGTGCACCATGGGCGCCCGACACCGCGCGGCGCGCCGTCCCACCACCCCCCTGTCCGCCTTCGGCCAGGTTGTCACCGGAACCGTTGGTCGTCGCACCGCCGTCGCCGTGGCGTCCTCCGGGATCATCCTCACCCTGAGCGCGTCGGCGGGCGTTTCTGCTCCGGTCCAGAACGTTTCTGCTCCGGTCCAGAACGTGGCCGCGATCAGTGCCTCGAGCCTGACCGCCGGGACCGAGAACCTGACCACCTCACCGTCGGTGACGGTGGCCGCTGACGCGGCCTGGAGCTTCGCCTCCGCCGAGGTCTCCTCCCAGGCCCCGCCGCCGCCCCCGCCGCGGGTGGTCCGGACCACGACCACCAGCACCGTGCAGGCCTCACGTGGCGGCACCGCCCGCACCGCGGCGCAGGCCACCAGCGCACCGGCCCCGG
>JAENWO010000576.1 GCA_016649925.1 Actinomycetales bacterium | reverse complement strand
CTCGTCACCGCACACGGCGACCTCCTGCCCCCCGGACTGCGCCACCACCTGCCAGCGAGCCGGCTGTGACCCTCGCCACCACCCACCACCTGATCGAGACAGCCACCGCAAGCACCCGCGCCGTCCTCGACAAAGGCGGAAGGCGCGCGCTCAGGAGGGCTCGCCGAGGGTCTGGGTCGTGGTGACGCCGTCGCACACCGGGGATCCTGTAGGCACACCGGGGATCCTGTAGGTGAGCGAGAACGCGATCCACTTCCACGGCGACCAGATGCGGGCGCTCCTCGCGGCCGGTCGGGAGCTCGCCGAGACGGCGTCGGTTCCCGTCGCGCTCCACCTGGACCACTTCCAGGACGCCGCCCTGACTGCGTAGGGGACCAGTGTCGCGGATCGGCTCGGCGTGACGTCCGTGATGATCGATGCGGCACGCCTACCGTACGAGGAGAACGTCCGGGAGACGACGAACCGCACCGTAACGGCGCAGCGTGCAGGCCTGTGGGTCGAGGCGGAGCTCGGCGAGATCGGCGGGAAGGGTGGCGCGCACGCCTCCGGTGCCCGGACCGATCCGGAGGAAGCATGCGCATTCGTTGCGAGCACCGGCGTGGACGGGCTCGCCGTCTCGGTCAGGAGCACACACGCTTTGACCACGGCGGGCGCCCGTCTCGACCTCGAGCTGCTCGCGCGGATCGCTGCCCGCGTTCCGCTGCCGCTCGTCCTTCATGGCTCGTCCGGGGTGACCCGGGACGGCCTCGAGGCCGCGATCCGGGCGGGGATCCGCAGGATCAACGTGGGCACAGCCCTCAATATGGCGTACACCGGTGAGGTGAGGAGCGTCCTCGACGGCGACCCGCGGCTGACCCACCCTCGGTTGTACCTCGCTCCGGCCCGCGCGGCGGTCGCCCAAGCAGTGCTTCGGTTGGCCTCGATCGTGCAGGCTCCGTAGCGAGGAGTCCCGGAGCGTGTCAGCCCAGCCCGAGCACCCGTGGCGCCCGGGGCACTCCCCACCCAGCCGTCCCCGGCGAGCGGCGAACACGCCGCCCGTACGCATCGGTCCAGGTCACGACGCTGGGGCATCCGGCAGCCGGGTGGACTGCAGGCTCCCCGCGCGTCGGTCGACAGGGCGGGGATCGGTGACTCGAGGACCGAGGCGCCGGTCTGGCCAGCGCTTCTCGGTTGAATGAGCAGAGAAACTGATCGGTTGCAGCAGATCGCGTGACAGATCGTCAACACCCGAGCAGTATGGCGTTCTCAACATCCGCAACCCGGGGTCGGCCACCCACGTCTCTTCCCTCGCCGGGTTGTCCTGAACGAGCCTCATCTGCCGAACGAAGGAGTTCCGGATGCCCCCCGCATCGCACGCCCGGCGTCACGCTCGTCGGCTTGCCCTCGGCGCTGCGAGCCTCGCCGCCGCGACCGCCCTGGCCGGGTGTGGAGGCGCCCAGGTGGGTGCCACCACCCTCGACGAGAACGCGGACGTCACGTTGACCTGGTGGACCGGGCAGGCCGACCAGGCCGAGACGATCCTCAAGGGGCTGGCCGCCGACTTCGAGAAGCTGCACCCGAACGTGACCATCAACGTCTCCTCGGG
>JAENWO010000274.1 GCA_016649925.1 Actinomycetales bacterium | reverse complement strand
GACTGGATGCTGTCGACGGACGCGGTCGTGTGACGGCTGACGCGCCGCTGGTGGGCATCCAGAAGCACTATGGCGTGAGCCGTTGCGCCGCCGCGCGGTAGATGGCGTGTTCATCGCGTGGCCCGATGGCGTCGGGGTGCGGGATGACGGTGTAGCGCGGTGGCTTGCGTGGTCGGGTCACGCAGGCTTGCGCGAGGCAGCCTTTGCCGCACCGCGGAAGGCTTCGTCGAGGTCGCTGCGGGTCAGTCGGCTTCCGTCGTCATTGGCCAGCCGCTGTCGGGCTGAGGCTAGATCCAGCTCGTCTTCTGCTTGCTCGAGGAGCTTTTCCCACACGTCCACGGGCACAATGACGCCTTGGGCGCGTCGATGCGAGCCGAAGTACACCGGCTCGCCGTCACCTTTGTCGAAGCGCTTGGCGATCTGGTGCAGCGCGTCGCGCGCCTCGCCTGTCGTCACTACGTCAGCCATGAAGATATCGTACTGGAAATCGTACGGATTTGCCCAGCCGGGATCGCTCAGCACAAGTGGCGTGTCTGGGTTCGCAAACAGCGAGCGTCGAGATCCGCGACTGGCTCACCGCGAACCCGCGGATCCACGTCCACTACACCTCGACCTCCGGCTCCTGGCTCAACCTGGTCTCTGTTAACCGGCCCTGGATGAGCGGACTCGCCCGGGGGGCCTGAGGTCCCGGTTGGGGACCTGAACGCGAAGATCCGCGCTTTCATCGACGGCTGGTACGACCGCTGTCACCCGTTCGTGTGGACCAAGACCGCCGACGAAATCCTCAAGAAAGCCAACCGTCAGACAACTTCAAACACGGGCCACTAGAAAACTGGCTTCCTCCCGGTCACACCGACGATGATTCCGAAAACGTAGGATGCGTCATCGGCCGCGAGGAAGACGAACGCGGTAGCGACCTCCACCCCGCTGGGTGGCCGGCCCAGCGTGATGATCCGCGCGAGCCGGCCGCGCAATGGGAAGCAGCCCGAGGGAGGCCGTGAGCGGTCCGTCGGCCGGCCGGTGTGCGCCGGTGTCGGATGCATCGGTCAGAATGCTGACATGACGTCCACCACGCAGACCCTGTCCGGCGACAACCCGTTCGCCGCCCCCTCCACGCTGCCCTACGGCCTGCCCGACTTCGCCGCGATCCGCCTCGAGCACGTCCGCCCGGCCACCGACGCCGGTCTCACGCAGCAGCGCGCGGAGTGGGAGGCGATCGCCACCGACCCGGCCACGCCGACCGCGGAGAACACCCTTGAGGCGCTCGAGCGGTCTGGGCAGCTGCTGCACCGGGTGCTCGTGGTCTTCTACACGCTCGTCGGCTCGGCCGGGAACGACGAGCTGCGCGAGATCGAGGCCGAGTACGCGCCGCGGCTCGCTGAGCACCGCGACGCCCTCAACCTCGATGACCGGATCTTCGCCCGGCTTGAGTCGCTTGACGCGCAGAAGAAGTCCCTCGACCTCGACGACGAGACCGCCTGGCTGCTGCACACGTACCGCACGAACTTCATCCGTGCGGGCATCCGACTCGGTGACGCCGAGAAGGACCGCCTGCGCGCCCTCAACGGTGAGCTGACGTCGCTCGAGACCGAGTTCTCCCAGCGCGTGGTCAAGGGTATGGAGGCCGCCGCGGTTCTCGTCGACTCCGAGGACGAGCTGACCGGCCTCGCGCCCGACGCCGTGTCCTCCCTGCGTCAGGCCGCGGCGGACCGGGGCCAGGACGGCTACCTCGTCACCCTGCAGCTGCCCACCCCGCAGGGAATCCTCGGCCAGACCACGAACCGGGACCTGCGTGAGCGTGTGCACACCGCCTCGGTCCAGCGCGGCACCGGCGTGGACGCCGGCTCCGACACCCGCACCGTCCTCCTGGAGCTGGCGCGCAAGCGTGCGGAGCGAGCCCAGCTGCTCGGCTACTCACACCACGCCGCCTACGTCGCCGAGGACGGCACCGCCAAGACGACGGCGGCCGTGAACGAGATGCTCGCCCGGCTCACGAGCCCCGCGGTGCGCAACGCCCGCGCCGAGGCGGCCGAGCTGCAGACCGTCCTCGAGGCGGACCGCCCGGGCGCGACGCTCGAGCCGTGGGACTGGTCCATCTACGCCGACCGCGTCCGTGAGCAGAAGTACTCCTTCGACGAAAGCGCCCTGCGCCCCTACCTCGAGCTGGACCGGGTGATCCTGGACGGCGTGTTCTTTGCCGCGAACCGGGTCTACGGCCTGACGTTCACGGAGCGCTCGGACCTCACCGGTTACGCCGACGGCGTCCGCGTCTTCGAGGTCAAGGAGGCTGACGGCACCGGCCTGGGGCTGTTCGTCGCCGACTACTACACGCGTGAGGGCAAGCGTGGCGGGGCGTGGATGAACAACCTGGTCGACCAGTCCCACCTGCTCGGTCTGCCGCCCGTGGTGGTCAACAACCTCAACATCACCCGACCGGCCGCCGGGGAGCCGGCGCTGCTCGCCTGGGACGAGGTCATCACCTGCTTCCACGAGTTCGGACACGCGCTGCACGGACTGTTCTCCGACGTGCGCTACCCGTCCCTGTCGGGGACCTCCGTGCCGCGCGACTTCGTCGAATACCCCTCCCAGGTCAACGAGATGTGGGCGTGGCACCCGGACGTGCTGGCGAGCTTCGCGCACCACCACGGGACCGGTGAGGCGCTGCCCACCGAAACCGTCGAGCAGCTGCGCGCCTCCCAGCAGTACGGCGAAGGTTTCGCCACCACCGAGTACCTCGCGGCCGCGCTCCTGGACCAGGCCTGGCACCAGGTCGGGCCCGACGACGTCCCCTCCGATCCCGAGGCGGTCGAGGCTTTCGAGGTGGCCGCGCTCGAGGAGATCGGGGCCTGGTACCCGCTCGTACCGGCGCGCTACCGCTCGACGTACTTCAACCACACGTTCGGCGGCGGATACGACGCCGGCTACTACTCCTACATCTGGAGCGAGGTGCTCGACGCCGACACGGTGGAGTGGTTCCGCCACGACGCGGCCCTCGACGGCGACGGCGGGCTGAACCGGACCGCCGGCCAGGCGTTCCGCGACACGCTGCTCTCGCGTGGTTTCTCCGCTGACCCGCTCTTGTTCTACCGCGACCTGCGGGGACGTGACTCGGTCATCGAGCCGCTGCTGGTGCGCCGCGGGCTGGTCGACTGATGGCGACCCCCGGGCAGGACGCCGTCGCGATCTGCCGCGCGCTCATCCGGATCGACTCCTCGAACTACGGCGACGGTGCGGGACCGGGGGAGCGGGCTGCCGCCGAATACGTCATGGAGCTGCTCACCGAGGTGGGCTGGGAGCCGGAATACTTCGAGTCCTCCGACCGGCGCGCGAACGTCGTCCTGCGCATCCCGGGCACCGATCCCACAAGGCCCGCGCTCGTGGTGCACGGTCACACCGACGTCGTCCCCGCCGAGGCGAGCGAGTGGAAGATGGACCCGTTCGGCGGCGACGAGATGGACGGCATGATCTGGGGCCGCTGGGCCGTGGACATGAAGGACATGGACGCGATGATCCTCGCGGTCCTCCGGGACATGAAGCGTTCGGACTGGCGCCCGCCGCGGGACCTCGTCGTCGCGTTCTTCGCGGACGAGGAGGCCGGCGGCGTGCAGGGGGCCCGCTGGTCCGTCGACCACCGCCCCGAGCTCTTCGAGGGTGCCACCGAGGCGATCAGCGAGGTGGGCGGCTACAGCGTCGAGATCAACGGCCGTCGCGCCTACCTGCTGCAGACTGCGGAGAAGGGCATCGCCTGGTTGCGGCTCGTGGCTGAGGGTACGGCCGGGCACGGTTCCCAGATCAACCCGGACAACGCCGTCACCGAGCTCGCGGCGGCCGTGGCCCGGATCGGGCGCCACAGGTTCGGGGAGAACCTCTCGCCGACGGTCCGCGCGCTGCTCACCGGCGTCGCGGAGCTCACCGGCACCCGGTTCGACGCCGGGGACCCGGTGTCGATCGAGGCGTTGCTGGCCGCGTTGGGCACCACTCGCAAGTTCGTGGGCGCCACCCTGAGCACGAACGCGAACCCGACCCAGCTCACCGCCGGGTACAAGGCGAACGTGATCCCCGGCTCGGCGACTGCCGCGATCGACGTGCGGTTCCTGCCGGGGGAGGAGGAGTCCACCCTGACCACGGTGCGCGACCTCGCCGGTCCGCTCGTGCGGGTCGAGGACATCCACCGGGATGTCGCGCTCGAGGTCCCCTTCGAAGGCGACCTCGTGGACGCGATGGTGGCGGCGCTGGGCGCGGAGGACCCAGGCGCCGTCGTGCTGCCCTACATGCTCTCCGGCGGCACCGACAACAAGTCCCTCGCCCGCCTCGGCATCACCGGCTACGGCTTCGCCCCGCTGCGGCTGCCGGCCGACATGGACTTCGCCGGGATGTTCCACGGAGTGGACGAACGGGTCCCGGTGGAGTCACTGGAGTT
>JAENWO010000131.1 GCA_016649925.1 Actinomycetales bacterium | reverse complement strand
CTGCGTGGCCGGGAGGTGACGGGCACGACGGCGCGGATCCTCACCGCAGGTGAGCTGAACAGCCACAACGCCGCAGGGGCGACGCCCGCCGTCGAGGTCCGTGACCACGACGGCGTCACCACTACCGACGGCGTCCTGCGGGTGCACCTCCCGGCACACTCGTTCGTGACGGTCAGCGCCCAGGTCCCCTGAGCCCGGCAGTGGGACATGCCTGAGGGCGTGGAGTCCCAGGCCATCCGCCGACCGTGTGACGACACGACACGACACTCGGTCGGCGGCGTGCCGGGCACTGTTCACCGGTCGATCGCGAGGACATGCCAACGCGACATCCCGCACACTGGAGACGGCGACGATCCGAAGGCGATCGGACGCCAGCGATATCCGGGCGGAGTCAGCACACCGGTCCTCGAGTGGGGACGATCGCGAGAAGACGCGGACGGCGAGTCCTTCAAGTTTCCGGTTGTAAGACCGCCTACCGCGTCAGCCGCTGCACGAGTCTTGGACACGTCCACCAGACCAAGAACGCTCGCCACAGGCCCTTCGACGAGGAAGGTCTACAGCTGCCTCGCCTCTTTCCGGTTGGTGTCAACGCGAGCGTAACGCTCCGGTGAGCGGCGCGTCGTGGCCGCCGGAAAGTGAGGTCGACACCGTCGGCCGCGCGCACCGCGATGACGGAGCCGTCCGCCGCGACGAGGCGCGCCCAGCGCGCGTCCTTGCGGTTGCCGTTCTCTCGCGGGAACACGTACGGCGTCTGCAGCTCCTCGACCGTCCGCGCGAACCGGCCCACGCGGGCCGCCCACCGCCTGTCCGCGTAGACCTCGCCCGGGCCGAGCCCGAACCAGGTGAGCTCCCTCAGCGCCGTCGGCACACCGAACCGCAGACCGATCCGCGGGGACGGTCGTGGTCCACTCCCCCAGCCCGCGAGACCGTCCGGTGGGACACGCACGCCAGAGGCGCGACGTCGTTCATGCCGGGCCGCGTGCGAGGGCTCGATCCGCCCATCCCGGCTCATCCCCCTGCGTTGGTGTGGTGGGTGTGGCGCAGCCTAACGCCCAGGAGGACCGTCGGCGTCCGGGTCCACGCCCTCCCTTCCGGATCCCCGGCCCGCCGATGAATAGATTCATGCCCGACGTCCTCCAGATCGCCTGCTGGCCGCGCAGCCGCGGCGCGGACGGGACTCAGACCTCCTCGACGGCCGGCTGAACAGTTCGCTCGCCCCGGCTCGCCTCGAGGTCGCGGACCAGGGTCTCGGTGTCGTGGGCACCTAGGTGCCGGCGGTTCCCCACGAAGAACGTCGGCGTCCCGCGGGCGCCGCTGGCCTCGGCACTTGCGACGTCGTCGCGCACCCGGCGGGCACTCTGGCTGTCGTCGAGGTCACGCAGGAACCGTTCGACGTCCAGGCCGAGGTCCCCGGCGTAGCCGGCCAGGTCCGCCAGCTCGAGCGAGTCCTGGCGCGCGAACAACAGGTCGTGCATCTCCCAGAACGACCCCTGCGCGGCGGCCGCCTCCGCCGCTGCGGCCGCGAGCTCGGCGTGCGGGTGCACGTCCGGCAAGGGGAGGTGCCGGAAGACGTAGCGCAGGTCGTCCCCGAAATGCGCGCGCAGCTCACGGGCCACGCCCGTAGCGCGCGCGCAGAACGGGCAGTCATAGTCGCCGTACTCGACCAGCGTGAGTGGGGCGTCGACGGGCCCGCGGATATGGTCGCGGCCGCTCTCCACGGGCCGGTCCAGCACCATGGGCAGGCTCGCCGAGGTCTCCCCGCGCAGCACGGCCGCGAGGCGGAAGACGACCCAGCCGACGGCGACCGCCAGCCCGGCCGCGAGCAGCACGCCCACGGTGGCCTCGTCGCGCAGGGTCGAACCGCGGAACGCCAGGTCCACGATGAGCAGGGAGACCGTGAACCCGATCCCGGACAGGGCGGCACCGCCCACCACGTGGCCCGGGCCGACGCCCAGCGGGAGCCGGCCGAGGCCCAGCCGTGCACCGCCGAGGGCGCCGACGCTGATGCCGACCAGCTTGCCGACGACGAGACCGAGCACCACGCCCCACGTGACGCGGGAGCCCAGGGCGTCGGCGAGGACGCCGTCCCGCAGGTCGACACCGGCGTTCGCGAGCGCGAACACCGGCACGATGACGTAGCTGGCCCACGGGTGCAGCACCGTCTGCAGCCGCTCGTTCACGGAGATCGCCCGGGCGAGCCCCACCTGGGCCGAGTAGCCGACGCTGGGCTGCGGCGACTGCCGGAACGCACGGAACAGCCGGGCGGCCCCGTCCACCTCCAGCCGGCGCGGACCGAACGCGGGCACGAGCAGCCCGGCCGCCATCCCCGCGATCGAGGGGTGCACGCCGGAGGCGATCGTGGCGAGCCAGAGCGCGAGGACCACGACGACGTAGGCCCAGGCCCGCCACACGCCGAGGCGGCCCATGACCGCGAGCGCGACGAGGCAGACGATGGCGGCCCCGAGAGCCGCCAGGTCGACCTCCTCGGAGTAGACCACCCCGATCACGGTCACGGCCACCAGGTCGTCCACGACCGTCAGCGTCAGCAGGAAGACCCGCAGCTGCGTAGAGGAGGACGGGCCGACGAGCGCCAGGGCGCCGAGCAGGAACGCGGTGTCGGTACCGATGACCACGCCCCAGCCGTGCGCCGCCTCGCCACCCGGGTTGAGGAGGAGGTAGAGCAGGGCTGGCACTACCATGCCGCCGATCCCGGCCAGGACCGGCAGCACGATGCGCCGGCGGTCCGTCAGCTCGCCCATCGAGAGCTCGCGGCGGACCTCCAGACCGATGACGAAGAAGAAGACGACCATGAGCCCGTCGTTCACCCAGTGGCCGAGGTCCATGGCGAGCTCCGCGCCCCCGAAAAGCACCGACCCCTCGGCGCCCCACAGCGCCTCGTAGGCACCGGACCACGGTGAGTTCGCCCAGACGAGCGCGACGACGGCTGCCGCCAGGAGCAGCACGGCCCCGCCGGCCTCGGTGCTCAGGAAGGTGCGCAGCGGGGCCGGCAGCTGGCCCGAGAAGTGGCGCCGACGAGTCTGGCCGGACCGGGAGCTCGCGGTGGTCGCCACCGGATCAGACTACTGACCCGCCCCCACGAGGCCAGGGACGGCCCCTACCACGCTCAGATGGGGCTCAGCTCGACCGAGAACCGGGCAGCGCACGCCCCCAGCCGGTGCTGCGGCAGGACACCCGGGCCGCACGAGGACGTCCCGACCCGTCCCACCGGGCCCGATCAGCCGCGCCCACCGCACGTCGTTGCGGTTCCCGTTCTCCTGCGGGAAGACGTACGGCGTCTGCAGCTCGGCCACCGTCCGGGTGAAGCGGCCCACGTGCGTCGCCCGGCCGGTGTCGGCGTAGGCCTCCCCCGGGCCCAGACCGAACCAGGTGAGCGTGTCGAGCCCGGCGGGCACACCCATCCGCAGCCCGATCCGCGGCATGGTCGTGGTCCGGCCCCCGAGCGGCGTCGTTTCGACGTCGAGCCGGACGCCCCGCCCGACGGCGCGCCACCCGTCCACGACCCGGTCGCCGTCGGAGTCGTTGTCCGTGGGCGCACGCCACAGGTCGTGCCGTGGACCGACGACGGCGTACCCGCCCAGGGCGACGAGGGCCCCGCGGGCGTCGAAGCGGGCCACGCCTCACCGTCGGCCCTGCCCGCCGGATCCGCGCCCGCCAGGTGAGCTCGAACGGCTCGGTGCCAAGCGACCAATCTGGCAGACACCGTCACGTCATTCCTGGACACTGGGCGATGAAGCACCAACCATCAAAAGGACCTGCTGTGCACCCACCCGTCCCCGTCCCCGTCCACGTTCCCGAGTCCCCGCACGACGACGAGGAGCCCGGCGACGCAGATCTCCCGCCCCGGGTGGAGCGGACCCGGAAGCAAGATGACGACGAGCTGGCCCGCGTGGCCGAGGTGATCCGGCGCGGGCCGTATTCCGACGACTGGGAGTCCCTGGCTTCCTACACACCGCCGCGGTGGTACGAGGACGCCAAGTTCGGGATCTTCATCCACTGGGGCGTCTACTCGGTCCCGGCTTTTGCGAGTGAGTGGTACTCGCGCAACATGTACCTCGAGGGCACCCGCGAGTTCGAGCACCACGTGGCGACCTACGGTCCGCAGGCGAGGTTCGGCTACAAGGATTTCGTCCCGCACTTCCGGGCAGAGTTCTTCGACGCGCAGGAGTGGGCCCGCCTGTTCAGGCGCGCCGGAGCCCAGTTCGTGGTCCCGGTCGCCGAGCACCACGACGGGTTCGCGATGTATGAGACCGCCAGATCTCGGTGGAAGGCAACGGCCATGGGGCCGCGCCGTGATGTCCTGGGTGAGCTCGCCACCGCGACCCGCGCAGCCTCGATGGTTTTCGGGACCTCCTCGCACCGGGCTGAGCATTGGTGGTTCATGAACGGTGGCCATCGCTTCGAGTCCGACGTGGGCAATCCCGACTACGCCGACTTCTACGGCCCGGCAATGCGCGAGGAGACGGCCCCGAACGAGCAATTCCTGGAGGACTGGCTGCTGCGTACGGCCGAGCTCATCGACACCTACCGCCCGCAGGTCCTCTGGTTCGACTGGTGGATCGAGCAGCCAGCCTTCGAGCCCTACCTACGCATGCTCGCGGCGTACTACTACAACCGGGCTGCCGAGTGGGGCCGCGAGGTCGTCATCAACTACAAGTGGGAGGCATTCGCACCCGGCTCGGCTGTGTACGACATCGAACGTGGCGCGATGGGGGAGATCCGGCCGGGCGTCTGGCAGAACGACACAGCTCTCGCCAAGGGGGCATGGTCCTGGGTCGAGGGCCACGACTACAAGTCCCTGGATGGTCTTGTCGCCGAGCTCGCGGACGTCGTCGCCAAGAACGGTGTGCTGCTGCTGAACGTCGGTCCCAAGCCCGACGGGACGATCCCGGAACCCGAACGGGCTCTGCTCGAGGGGATTGGCGACTGGTTGACGGTCAACGGAGAGGCCATCTACGGCTCGCGACCCTGGGTCGTGCCGGGCGAGGGGCCGACGGCGACAGCGGTGGGGTCCTTCGTCGACGCCCAGCTCGCCCCGTACACGAGCGCCGACGTACGGTTCACCACCCGTATCGACGTCACGGGCCGATACCTGTACGCGATCCTGCTGGCCTGGCCCGAGGACCACGTCGCCCGGATCCGCGCCCTGGGTTCAAATTCGGCCCTGTTGCCGGAGGGCATCGTTCGCGTTGACGTCCTAGGACGCCGGGGCACCGACGGGGCGCTCGTGGCGTGGGAACGTCACCCGGAGCACCTCGCAGTGCAGTTGCCGCAGGACCGTCCGGGACCTGTCGGGGTCGTCCTCAAGGTGTGGATCACCGCATCGGCGGCTCAGCAGCGGCACGACTACCTCCACGGCTGAACCTACGGCGCGGGTCAGCGGAACTCGAACCCGCGGCGGCACTGACCTGTGAGGTACGCGTCCGGCACGCGGGTCGGTTCGGACGTGCCCCGGTGTGCAGCCGTGGCCCTGGGTCACTCAGATCGCCGACGCCGACCGTGGGACATGTGGAGTGGTCAGAAGGCCGCCCCCGTGCAGCCGGTTCCACGGCTGCGCTCGCCACAGGGTCGTTCGGACGGCACCGGTCCGCCCCCCTGCGGGCGCGGGCCGGTGCCGTCGAGCGGGTCACCGACTGATGGCCACCTTCAGTGCCTTCGTCTCTGCGGCGCGGCCGAACGTGTCGTAGGCGTCGACGATGTCCGCCATCGAGAAGCGATGGGTGACGAACTTCTCCGTGGCGAGCTTGCCCTGAGCGACGAGCTTGAGCAGCATCGGCGTCGTCGTGGCCGAGACCAGCCCCGTGGTGATGGCGACGTCCTTGATCCAGAGCTCCTGCAGCTTGAGCTCGACCGACTTGCCGTGCACCCCGACGTTCGCGACCGTGCCGCCGGGACGGATCAGCTCGGTTGCCATGGTGAAGGTCGAGGGCACGCCCACGGCCTCGATCGCGACGTCCACGCCCAGGCCGTCGGTCATGGCTAGGACCTCGTCCTGCCAGCTCTCGCCGCCGCTGTTGACGGTGTCGGAGGCACCGAACGTCTTGGCGAGCGCGAGCCGGTTGTCGTCGAGGTCGATGGCGATCACGCGAGATGCCCCGTACAGCCCCGCAGTCATGATCACGGCCAGGCCGACGGGCCCGGCCCCGATGACCGCGACGACGTCACCGGGCTTTACCCGGCCGTTGCGCACCCCGATCTCGAAGCCCGTGGGAAGGATGTCGGAGAGCGTGAGCGCCGCCTCGTCGCTGACGCCCTCGGGGAGCTTGTGGAGCGAGCCCTCCGCGAACGGCACACGCACGTACTCGGCCTGGGTTCCGTCGATGAGGTGTCCGAGGATCCAGCCGACGCCCGAGGCGCCCTCCTCGTCGAGGCAGTGGGACGGTAGACCCTGGTGGCAGTAGGTGCAGGACCCGCACGACGTCACGCACGAGATGATCACCCGGTCCCCCACCGCGAGCTTGCTCACGGCTGATCCCAGCTCGGTGATCGTGCCGACACCCTCGTGGCCGAGGATCCGGCCATCGGTGACCGCCGGAACATCGCCCTTGAGGATGTGCAGGTCGGTCCCGCAGATCGTGGTGGTGTCCACCTGCACGATGACGTCTGTCGGATCGATGATCACCGGGTCGGGGACGTCCTCCCACACTTTCTGACCGGGACCATGGTACACGAGAGCCTTCATCGAATGGCCTCCTTTGCTCTTCGCCCGCCATCGTTGGTCGGGCACCCAGCACACTGGGTTCACCCTCACCGTAGGCAGGCGCCGGGCCACGGGGCGGGGACTTTGGGCCTATGCACGAAGGCTCCGCTCCCCGGTCCGGGGGGCGGAGCCTTCAGCGCTGCGTACGGGCGTGCTCAGCGCGCGGCGCCCGCGGGACGACGGCCACGG
>JAENWO010000068.1 GCA_016649925.1 Actinomycetales bacterium | reverse complement strand
TGTCCGCGAGGACGGCCTTCATGTTCTCCTTCACGCGGGGGTCGATGACGCGCGGGCCGGAGACGTAGTCGCCGTACTCGGCCGTGTCGGAGATGCTGCAGCGCTGCTTGGCGATGCCGCCCTCATACATCAGGTCGACGATGAGCTTGAGCTCGTGCAGCACCTCGAAGTATGCGACCTCCGGCTGGTAGCCGGCCTCGGTCAGGGTCTCGAAGCCGTACTGGACGAGCTGGGAGGTTCCGCCGCAGAGGACGGCCTGCTCACCGAACAGGTCGGTCTCGGTCTCCTCGGTGAACGTGCTCTTGATGCCGGCGGCGCGCAGCCCACCGATGGCCTTCGCGTAGGACAGGGCCAGCGGCCACGCGTTGCCGGTCGCGTCCTGCTCGACGGCGACGATCACGGGCACGCCGCGGCCGTCGACGTACTCGCGGCGGACGAGGTGCCCCGGGCCCTTCGGCGCCACCATGACGACGTCGACCGTCTCCTTGGGCTTGATGTAACCGAAGCGGATGTTGAAGCCGTGCCCGAAGACGAGCGCGGCGCCGTCGGCCAGGTTCGGGGCGATGTCCTCGGCGTAGACGTGGCGCTGCACCTGGTCCGGGGCGAGGACGACGACGACGTCCGCCGCCTTGACCGCCTCGGGCACGGTGAGGACCTTGAGGCCCTCGTTCTCCGCCTTCTCCCGGGACGGGCTGCCCTCCCGCAGACCGACGGTAACGTCGACCCCGGAGTCGCGCAGGCTCAGCGCGTGCGCGTGCCCCTGGCTGCCGTAGCCGATGACGGCGACCTTCTTGGCGGTGATGAGGGACAGGTCGGCGTCGTCGTCGTAGAACAGCTCTGCCACGATGGATCTCCTTCTTTCTTCGGTTCAGCTACCGGTGTGTCGATCACGCGGTGCGCGTGATCCGCTCCAGGGCGCGATCGGTCATGGACCGGCCGCCGCGCGCGATCGCGACGGTCCCGGACTGCACGATCTCGCGAATACCGTATGGCTCCAGCGCGGTCAGCAGCGCCTGGAGCTTGTTCTCGCCGCCCGTCGCCTCGACCGTGACCGCCTCGGCCGTCACGTCCACGACGTGAGCGCGGAACAGCTCGACGACCTGCAGGACGGCGGTGCGGGAGGCGTCGTCGGCGCGGACCTTGACCAGCACCAGCTCGCGCTGCACGGAGGCGTTCGGGGCCAGCTCGACGATCTTGAGGACGTTGACCAGCTTGTTCAACTGCTTCGTGACCTGCTCGAGCGGGTTCGACTCGACGTCGACCACGACCGTGATCCGGGAGATCTCGGGATGCTCGGTCGGCCCCACCGCCAGGGAGTGGATGTTGAAGGCCCGGCGGGCGAACAGGGCCGAAACGCGGGTGAGCACGCCGGGCTTGTTCTCGACCAGGACGGAGAGCGTGTGTCGGGTCATCGGGTTCCCTGCCTCACTCATCGCGATCGAACGCCGGGCTGATGCCACGGGCGTACTGGATGTTGTCGTTGCTCACGCCCGAGGCCACCATCGGCCACACCATGGCGTCCCGGCTCACCACGAAGTCGACCACCACGGGACGGTCGTCGATCTCCTGGGCCTTCTTGATCGTCGCGTCCACGTCCTTCACGTTCTCGCACCGCAGCCCCACGCAGCCGTACGCCTCAGCGAGCTTGACGAAGTCCGGGATCCGCCGCGACTCGTGACCGGTGTTCAGGTCCGTGTGGGAGTAGCGAGACTCGTAGAACAGCGTCTGCCACTGCCGCACCATGCCGAGCGAGGAGTTGTTGATCACGGCGACCTTGATCGGGAAACCCTCGATGGCGCAGGTGGCCAGCTCCTGGTTCGTCATCTGGAAGCTACCGTCACCGTCGATCGCCCAGACCGTCTTCCCGGGCTCGCCGGCCTTCGCGCCCATGGCCGCGGGGACGCAGTATCCCATCGTGCCAAGGCCACCGGAGTTCAGCCAGGTCCGCGGGTGCTCGTAGCGGATGAACTGCGCGGCCCACATCTGGTGCTGGCCGACGCCGGCGACGTAGATGGTGTCCGGCGGGGACAGCTCGCCGATGCGGGAGATCACGTACTGCGGGGCGAGCAGCCCGTCGTCCGTGGGGGCCCAGCCGAGGGGGTACGTGTTGCGCAGCTCGTCGAGAGTGCTCCACCAGCCCTGAAGGTCCGGCAGCCCGTGCTGGCCGTGCTCGCGCTCGAGCTCGGCGGCGAGGTCGGCCAGGACGTCCTTGAGGTCGCCCACGATCGGCACGTCCGCGAACCGGTTCTTGGAGATCTCCGCCGGGTCGATGTCCGCGTGCACGATCGTCGCACCGGGCGCGAAGCTGTCCAGCCGTCCGGTCACGCGGTCGTCGAAGCGGGCGCCCAGCGCCACGACGAGATCCGCCTTCTGCAACGCGCCGACGGCGGCGACCGTGCCGTGCATACCCGGCATGCCGAGGTTCTGCGGGTGCGAGTCGGGCAGTGCCCCGCGAGCCATCAGCGTGGTCACGACCGGTGCCCCGGACAGGTTCGTCAAGGCGAGCAGCTCGGCCGAGGCGTTGCCGCGGATTGCACCGCCGCCGACGTAGAGCACCGGCCGGCGGGCGGTGGCCAGCAGCCGGGCCGCCTCGCGCACCTGCTTGATGTGCGGCTTCGTGATCGGGTGGTAGCCCGGGATGTCCAGCTCGGTGGGCCACACGAATCGGGTGTCCGCCTGCATCGCGCTCTTCGCGATGTCCACCAGCACCGGGCCGGGACGGCCGGTGGAGGCGATGTGGAACGCCTCTGCGATGCGGGCCGGGATCTCGTCAGCGTCCGTGACGAGGAAGGAGTGCTTCGTGATCGGCATCGTGATGCCGACGATGTCCGCCTCCTGGAACGCGTCCTTGCCGATCATCGACGCGGCGACCTGCCCCGTGATCGCGACCATCGGGATGGAGTCCATATGCGCATCCGCGAGCGCGGTGACGAGGTTCGTCGCGCCCGGACCGGAGGTGACCATGCAGACTCCCACCCGCCCGGTGGCGTGGGCGTAACCGGACGCGGCGTGGCCGGCGCCCTGCTCGTGCCGGACGAGGATGTGCCGGAGCTTCGTGGAGTCGAACAGCGGGTCGTAGACCGGCAGGATCGCCCCGCCCGGGATCCCGAAGATCACCTCGACGCCAACGGCCTCGAGCGCGCGGACCACCGCGGCCGCGCCGCTCATCGCCTCACCGGCTACGGCGCCCCGGTGCGTGTCGGGCGCCGGGTGCAGGGCCGGCGTCCTGGGCGGCTGCGAACGAGGGGGCGCCGGGTGCGGAACCTTGGCCATCGCTCCTCCTGTCGGTGTGCGTTCAGTGCGGGTCGGACATAGAAAAACCCCTCGGCCCTGGTGGGCTGATCGAGGGGTGCGCGCTCGAGGTCGTCAACTCAGACGGTCGCGTGAGCGCGCCCGGGTACGACGAGGACGATCGACTGAATGAGCATGTCCGTCATGCTAGACCCGCGACGGCGGTCCCGTCACCTTCGGTTCGGCTCGTCTCACATCGTGGGCCACGGAACCACATCGTGGACACACGGTTGTCACCAGCGCTCCGCCCCGACGAAGGACGTCAAATCGGGCGCGAACCCGAGCACGTCACGCGCCCGCCGGGTGTCCAGCGCCCGCCGGGTGTCCAGCGCCCGCCGGGTGTCCAGCGCCCGCCGGGTGTCCAGCGTCCGCTCCATCTCCAGGTGGCCGGCGGCGTACCCGTTCAGCTGCGGCAGCCGATCGACGTGCACCGCTCCCCAGACCAGTTCCGCGAGGCCGCCCGCTCGCCCTGCCCACGCCGTCGGCAGCGAGAGGATTCGAACCGCCCCACGCCCGCCGGGGTGAACATCCCGGCGAGTGCCCGGCGCAGCTTCGCGTGCCCCCGGACCTCCATATCCAGCAGCAGGGAGGACCCGAGGATCGGCGTCCACAGGTCGCTCGGCTCCGGGGCCGTTCTTCGTGAAGCTCACGGCATCGTGCAGGACGTCCCGGGCGAGCTCGGCGTCCGAGACCACGACGCCGATCCCAGGCTCTCGCGCCGCCGGCCAGGACCGCGTGCGTCGGGGACATCAGCGCAGCGTATCGGCTGCGGCTCCGCTCGCAAGAGTACTCGGGGGATCAGAAGTCCTCACCCGGCCGGCTCGCCCAACCCCGACCGAGGCGTGAACCGCGCAACGCTTCACGCCGAGAGTGCACGCTCAGTCGCGGCCCTGCCAGCTGCACACGCACGCCTCGTTCCCCTCGGGATCGGCGAGCACCCAGAACGCCGGGTGGTTGTCGCTGACCAGGCGCCCGCCGGCGTCGAGGGCGTCCTGGACGCGCTGCTCCACGACGTCCTGCGGAACCGTCACGTCGACATGGATGCGGTTGCGCTGGGGCCTGGGCGCGTCCATCTGCTGGAACCAGATCGCGGGGTGCCGGTTGAGGGGATCCACCACGGCATCCAGCGGCGCGTCCGGTGCGGCCGCGTCGTCGCGGTAGCCCATCACGGCGCGCCAGAACGGCAGCACAGCCGGGATGTCGATCGCGTCGATCGCGATCTCCAGGTCGCTGACCGCGAGCGGCTCGGCCTCCAGCCGCATCTCGGCGGCGATCCCGGAGATCGTGCGAGCCAGGTCCACATCGCGCTGGGTGATGCCGTTGGCGTCGTGGGTGGTGAGCTCGACGAGCACGCGGAAGTACCGCACGTTCAGGTCGGGGTGGTGGTCGGCCTCGTCAGCGGCGGCCCCGATCCGGTTCGCGAGCTCCAGGCCCTTGCGCAGCGACCCGGTGCGGAAGCAGGCGTGCAGCGAGCGCAGCAGGATCCGCCAGTCCTCGAGTCCCGGCTCCTGCGCGAGGTTCTTGTCGGTCAGCTTGTCCATGCCCATCAGGGTCGCACTTTCGGAGGGCGACCGCGAGGGGTTGGGCCGCCATGCGGTGGTCCGTCCGTGAATGGGAGACCTTCGGCGCAACGGCTCACGTCGGTCCGACAGGCGCACCAACCGTGAGAGGACACCTCCACCGCGGCGCGACACGCTGCCCGGCACAGCATATGCGGCACCGTGTCCCGTCGCTCCGCCGGTGGCCCCCCGCCACGAAAGGGTCCCGTCGCGCGGCGACCCCCGCCACCAGCCGAACGCGCGAGAGGGCTGACGTGGCCACCACGTCAGCCCCCTTCTCACGCACCCGTCGGGCCGACCGGCGGAGCGAGCCGTCAGACGAGCACGGCGCCCTTCGAGGCCGACTGCACGAGCTTGGCGTACTTGGCGAGCACCCCGCGGGTGTACGTGGGGGGAAGCGGCTCCCAGCCGACCTGCCGCGCGGCGAGCTCAGCCTCGTCCACGAGGATCTCGAGCGTCTTGTTCGCGACGTCGAGCCGGATCCGGTCGCCGTCGCGGACAAAGGCGATCGGACCGCCGTCGACCGTCTCGGGGGCGACGTGACCCACGCACAGCCCGGTGGTGCCACCGGAGAACCGGCCGTCGGTGAGCAGCAGGACGTCCTTGCCGAGGCCGGCGCCCTTGATCGCGCCGGTGATGGCGAGCATCTCGCGCATGCCAGGTCCGCCCTTGGGACCCTCGTACCGGATGACGACCACGTCCCCGTGCGTGATCGTGCCGTCCTCCAGGGCGTCCATCGCGGCCCGCTCCCGGTCGAAGACGCGGGCGGTGCCCTCGAAGACGTCAGAGTCGAAGCCCGCGGACTTGACCACTGCACCCTCGGGGGCGAGCGACCCGTGCAGGATCGTGATGCCACCTGTCGGGTGGATCGGATCGTTCATCGCGCGCAGGATCTTGCCGTCCGGGTCCGGAGGGGCGATGTCGGCGAGGTTCTCGGCGAGCGTCTTGCCGGTGACGGTGAGGCAGTCGCCGTGCAGCAGCCCGGCATCGAGCAGCGCCTTCATGACCACCGGAACGCCGCCGACGCGGTCGACGTCGTACATCACGTACTGCCCGAACGGCTTGAGGTCACCCAGGTGCGGCACACGGGCCGCGACGCGCGAGAAGTCGTCCAGCGTGAGGTCCACCTCGGCCTCGTACGCGATCGCCAGCAGGTGCAGCACGGCGTTCGTCGAGCCGCCGAACGCCATCACGACGGCGATCGCGTTCTCGAACGCCTCCTTCGTCATGATCTGGCGGGCCGTGATGCCCTTGCGCAGGAGCTCGACGACGGCCTCGCCGGACCTGTGGGCGAACACGTCCCGGCGTCGGTCGGCCGACGGCGGCGCCGCGGAGCCGGGGAGGGACATCCCGATCGCCTCGGCCACGGATGCCATCGTGTTCGCGGTGTACATGCCACCGCAGGCGCCCTCACCGGGGCAGATGGCCCGCTCGATGCGGTCGAGGTCGCCCGTGCTCATCAGCCCACGGGAGCACGCTCCGACGGCCTCGAACGCGTCGATGATCGTGACGTCCTTCTCGGTGCCGTCCTCGAGCTTCACCCAGCCGGGCATGGTGGTGCCGGCGTAGAGGAACACGCTCGCGAGGTCCAGCCGCGCGGCGGCCATCAGCATCCCGGGCAGGGACTTGTCGCACCCGGCGAGCAGCACCGAGCCGTCGAGGCGCTCCGCCTGCATCACGGTCTCGACGCTGTCGGCGATGACGTCGCGGGAGACGAGGGAGAAGTGCATGCCCTCGTGACCCATCGAGATGCCGTCGGAGACCGAGATGGTGCCGAACTCGAGCGGGTACCCCCCGGCCGCGTGGACCCCCTCCTTGACGCCCTGCGCCAGGCGGTCCAGGGACAGGTTGCACGGGGTGATCTCGTTCCAGGAGCTGGCGACGCCGATCTGGGGCTTCGCGAAGTCGGCGTCGCCGAGCCCGACGGCGCGAAGCATGCCGCGCGACCCGGTGGCCTCGATGCCGTCGGTGACCGTCCGGCTGCGGGGCTTGATGTCGGGGGCCGAGGCCCCATTGCCTGCGGTGGTGGGTGTGCTCATGGGGCCGAGTCTATGACGGTGCGTGGATGATCGACGGCCGTCATCGTTCTGCGGACGCGCCCGGTGCATGTCCCAGGACCGGGCAAACGTAGGGTCCTCCTGTGTCCCCTTCCCGCTCCTGTGCTCCACCAGTCGCCCGGCTGACGCGCACACAGGGCGCTCTCGCCCTTGCGTTCGTGGTCTCGGGCATCGTGCACCTCGTCCGCCCCCAGGTCTTCGAGCAGATCGTGCCGCGCCGGCTGCCGGCACCCCGAACCCTGGTCCACGTCTCGGGAGTCGCCGAGCTGGCCTGCGCGGTGGGACTGACCTACGCACCCACGCGGCGCCTCGCCGGACTCGCCAGTGCCGCTCTGCTCGTCGCCGTCTTCCCGGCGAACATCCAGATGGCGTGCTCGGCGCACCGCGCGGGCGGCGCCGGTCGACGCGTGATCACCCTGGCTCGTCTGCCGCTGCAGCTGCCGTTGATCCAGGCAGCGCTGCGCGCCGGTCGACCGGACGCCGCTGCCTGACGCGACCGGGCGCCTGACCGGTCGCCTCGCTGACCTGGTGCGGGCCCTGGTCCGCGTGCGTCAGGTCGGGTCGGTCGTGGCCTCGGGATCCTCCTCGGGCTCGAAGGAGGAGTGCTCACCGGCACCGCTACCGGCTCCCGTCTCCGGGTTGGGCACTTCACCGGCGCCCGCGGGCGGTGGTTCCTCCTTGGCTCGCCCATCGTCGTCCTGGGCTTCGTCGTCGCGCTTCGTCGAGGTGCTCCCTCAGTTCCTCGGGCCCCGATGTCCGGCCGCTCGCGCCCCGCTGCAACCCCAGAGCGTGAGTCGGCGAGGTTCCGGTCGGCCGGGGCGTGACGTCGGTCACACCGTGGCCATGCGGTTCCGGTTTGGGACCTGGGTCCCGGTAGCTGCTGCGTCAAGCACGAAATAGTCAGCCCACAGCACCACACCAGAACGACATCAGCACCACTCCACCGGCTCATTCATCGAAGAGGGGAACTCTCATGAGCACCGCAACAACCACCAAGAACCTCGGCCTCGTCAAGGTCACCGGCCTGATCGCCCTGATCGCCGGAATCATTTTCGTCATCGCCGGCGGCGTCACCTGGGGCATGGTCAGCGGCCAGCTGACCGACCAGAAGATCACCGTCGCGGAGGACGCCCAGTGGTTCGCCGGTGACGCGGTCTGGGGCCCGTTCACCGCGTACTCGCAGGCGGACATCATCAACACCCACGCGCTGGACTCCACCGAGGGTCGCACCTACGCCGAGCTCGGCGCCCTCATCCACGCCGCCCCAGAGGGTAGCGACGAGGCCGTCGCACTCCAGGCGCAGCGCACCACCGTCATGAACGCCTCGTTCCTGCGGGCCGCGCTCTACACCTCCGTCGTCGCCTTCGGCGTCGCCGCCCTGGTGATGGGCCTGGGTGTCCTGCTCGGCCTCATCGGAGTCGCCCTGACCCGCCTCGCGAAGTCTGCTGAGGCTCCTGTCTCGCCGGCCGCCGACCGTGAGCACGCCTCGGCCTGAGAACTGAGCACCCGAAGGGCGTCGTGCGCGGATCCCGCGCACTGCGCCCTTCGCCATGTCCGGGTCCGCCGCTCGCCCTACGCTCTCCGGGTATGGCAACAGGGAAGGAAGCGGTGAAGGCAGTTGCGGTGGACACGCCCCACGGCCCCGCGCGGGCGCACCTGCACCTTGCGCCGAACCCGGTGGCTGCGCTCGTCCTCGGCCACGGCGCCGGAGGCGGGATCCACGCCCCCGACCTGGAGGCCGTCACGACGGCTGCCCTCGCGCTCGGCGTGAGCGTGGTGCTCGTCGAGCAGCCGTACCGGGTGGCCGGTCGGCGCGCGCCCGCACCGGCCCGTCAGCTGGACGCCGCCTGGACCGCCGTCGTGGCCCACCTACGGGGGGCCGAGCTGGCCGGTCTGCCCCTGGTGGTGGGCGGCCGATCCTCGGGTGCCCGGGTAGCCTGCCGCACCGCGACGGCCATGGACGCCGTCGCGGCCCTGTGCCTCGCGTTTCCCCTCCACCCGCCCGGGCGGGTGGACGACCCGGCGAAGTCCCGACTCCCGGAGCTCGACGCCGTGCACCTGCCCGTGCTCGTGGTCCAGGGCGAACGTGACCGCTTCGGAATACCCCCGGTCGGCACCGGGCGCGACGTCGTCGTCGTTCCCGGCGACCACAGCCTGGGGGCCGACCTCCGCGCCGTGAGGACCGCCGTCGCGAGCTGGCTGCCCACGGTGCTGCCGCGGGCCTGAGCTCGGGACGAACGACCCAGGAACCGCGCAGATCCGCGACAGAAGACGGGACCTTCGCCCCGAGCACGCGTGCCCGGCGGGTCCGAGGATAGTAAGTGAGAGGTCCAACAATCCCGCGGACCACGACCTAGAGGGGCACGAATATGAGCGAGACCGTTAGGCACAATACAGACACCTCGGGCGAGCTCGTCGCCCAAGAGCGCATCGTCACCCGGCCGGGTGTCCGCAAGGTCCTCGCCGTGGCGCGGGTCGTGATCGGCTTCACCTTCCTGTGGGCGTTCCTCGACAAGCTGTTCGGTCTGGGCTTCTCGACCCCGTCGGCCGGTGCCTGGATCAACGGGGGCACCCCCGCGCAGGGCTTCATCGGGGGCATCGAGGGCCCGTTCGCCGGCGTCTTCGGGATCTTCGCCAACCCGTTCGGCGACTGGCTGTTCATGCTCGGCCTGCTCGGCATCGGTGTGGCTATGGTCATGGGAGCGGGTCTGCGCATCGCCGCCGTCACCGGCACCCTGCTCCTGCTGTTCATGTTCCTGGCCCAGTTCCCGACCGCCACGGCCATGGTGGACGGCGAGCTGGTCCGCGGTTCGACGAACCCCATCGTGGACTCGCACTGGCACGAGGCGCTGCTCCTGATCATCGCAGCAGTCACGTTGGCCGGCGACACCTGGGGCCTGGGCAAGTGGTGGGCGGACAAGAGCTTCGTTCGCAAGAACCCCTGGCTGCGCTGACCACCACCGGACGGGCCC
>JAENWO010000303.1 GCA_016649925.1 Actinomycetales bacterium | reverse complement strand
GGGATTCGCGGCACGCTGACGGCGATGCTGGCCGGCGGCGTCGCGCTCTCCGTCGTTCTGCTGCTCTCCTCGCTCACGATGCTGTCCCTGTGGTCGGCGCAGGTGGACCGGGACAGGTGTCTGGGCTCAGCCCTGACGATCGCGGCCAAGGAGCAGTGCGAGCGGACATTCCAGGACGCCGTCACGCAGCGGTATGGGACAAGCACCGGCTGAGCGCCGAACGCGATCATCGAAGGGGCCGGGCTACCGCGTCCGGACCTCGCGCCACCAGGCCGAAGCCCAGTACCGAGCAGCGGAGGCGACGCGCGCCGTGGCCGGGTGCAGGAGCACGACGGCGAGCACCGCACCGAGCAGCAGCTGCCACCCGATCGCCACGGTTACCTGACCCGCCGCCGGACCCACCTGTGCCATCCGGCCCGGGCCGATCGAACCCGAGGCCGTCAGGCACAGCAGCCCGACGACGAGCGCCGGCACCACGGCGGCGATCGCCGCCGCCGAGACCGAGCGAACCAGGTCGAGCTCCCGCGCCCGGCGCCTGAGCCACACCCCGACGACCGCGCCGACCCCGATGCCCACAACAACCACGAACGGGATCGACCCGAGCATGCTCCCGGGCTCGGGCAGCGCGCCGAGGACCGGCACCACCGGCAGCGCCCCGGCGTCGATCTGCCCCGGCGAGAACAAGGTGCCGGTGCCGATGGCGAAGCCCGGGCCGGCCAGGTAGGCCAGGACCCAGATCACCAACGTGGGAACGAGCAGGAGCTGCGCGACGACCATCACCGCGGTGCTCACGCCGTCGGGCGCCATCGACTCGTGCACAGCAAGGATCTCAGAGAACCCGAACACCACCCCGGCCACGAGCGCGATGGTCGCGAGAACGAGAAGGAGCATCAACGCGCGCAACGCGGCCCGCACACCGAGCCTCGCCCACGAAGGCACCGAGGCCGACGCACGCCGTACCACCGCCGGAAGCGCAGGAGCACTCTGCCGCAGGCCGAACAGAGCACCGCCGGTAGCCACCACGGCGGCCCCGAGAAGCGCGCGCACCCCGCCCGAGGCGCCCGCGACGGCGATGAAGATCCCGGTGAACGCCAGGAACGTGCCGACGGCGAAGCCCACCGCCAGCCAGGCCGTCAGCCGCGCCCGGCGCACGGCGGTGTGGACGAGGAACGCGCTGAGCAGGCTGACCCCGAGCGGGACCACGGAGATCGTCGCCCCGGCGAACGTGAGCGAGGCGCCGTGGCCGAGCAGCCAGGCGGCCGTCCCGACCCGGGCCGCCTGCATCCAGTCGGCAGTGCCGAGGGCGGGCGAGGCGGCCGTCGCGACGTACGTCGCCACCGCCGGGACCACGACGACGAGCCAACTGAGGATCGCCGCCTCGGCGCCGGAGAGGAGCCCACGCAGCCACTGGTCGGGCAGTCGCCCCGCCCACCCGCCGTGCGCCGTGGGGGTGGGGGCGTCCTGGCTGATCACGCGGGGCGGGAACGTCGGCGGGTGGGTGGTGGTCATCGTTCCCATCGTCGGACAACGCCGCCCCACCACGGCTGTGGTGGGACGGCGTGTCGTGTTTTGCTTTCCGACGGCGGAGCGTGGGCCGGTCAGGCCTCCGCACCCTCCGCCCAACGGAGATCGTTCGTCGATCTGGTCGCACGGGGCGACCAGATCGACGAACGATCTCGGGGAGGGGGTTCAGGCCCGGAGCAGCTCCCGCGCGAGCGTGGCGGTCTCGCTCGGCGTCTTGCCGACCTTGACCCCGGCGGCCTCGAGCGCCTCCTTCTTCGCCTGGGCGGTGCCCGACGAGCCGGAGACGATCGCGCCGGCGTGGCCCATCGTCTTGCCCTCGGGTGCGGTGAAGCCGGCGACGTAGCCGACCACCGGCTTCGTGACGTGCTCGGCGATGTAGGCCGCTGCACGCTCCTCGGCGTCGCCGCCGATCTCGCCGATCAGCACGATCACCTTCGTCTCGGGGTCGGCCTCGAACGCCGCGAGGGCGTCGATGTGCGTGGTCCCGATGATCGGGTCGCCGCCGATGCCGATCGCCGAGGAGAAACCGAGGTCCCGCAGCTCGTACATCATCTGGTAGGTCAGGGTGCCGGACTTGGAGACCAGTCCGATCGGGCCCGCGCCGGCGATGTTTGCCGGGATGATGCCGACGTTCGCGCGTCCGGGGCTGATCAGGCCGGGACAGTTCGGGCCGATGAGTCGCACGCCCTTGCTCGCCGCGTAGTTGTAGAACTCCGCGGTGTCGGCCACCGGGACACCCTCGGTGATGATCACCACGAGCGGGACGCCCGCGTCGATGGCCTCGATCACCGCGGCCTTCGTGAACGCCGGGGGCACGAAGATCACGGACACGTCCGCGCCGGTCTGGGCGACGGCGTCGGCCACGGTCCCGAAGACCATGATGGACGCCGTCCGGTCACCGACGGCGAAGTCGACCGACGTGCCCGCCTTGCGAGGGTTCACGCCGCCGACGATGTTCGTGCCGGAGGCCAGCATGCGCGCCGTGTGCTTCTGGCCCTCGGTACCGGTCATGCCCTGGACGATGACCTTCGAGGTCTCGTTGAGGAAGATCGCCATGTCTGATTTCGTCTCTTCTTGCAGTTCGTCTCGGATGGCTCAGCGGTTGGCCAGCTCGGCAGCCTTGTCGGCGCCGCCGTCCATGGTATCGGCCAGGGTGACGAGGGGGTGCGCGGCCTCGCTGAGGATGCGGCGACCCTCCTCGACGGCGTTGCCGTCCAGCCGGACGACCAGCGGCTTCGTCTCTTTGTCACCGAGGATCTCCAGCGCCTTGACGATGCCGTTCGCGACCTCGTCGCACGCCGTGATGCCGCCGAAGACGTTGACGAACACGCTCTTGACCTGCGCGTCGCCCAGGATGACGTCCAGGCCCGCGGCCATCACCGCCGCGGACGCGCCGCCACCGATGTCGAGGAAGTTCGCCGGCTTCACGCCGCCGTGCGCCTCCCCCGCGTACGCGACGACGTCGAGCGTGCTCATCACCAGGCCCGCGCCGTTGCCGATGATGCCGACCTCGCCGTCGAGCTTGACGTAGTTGAGCCCCGCGGCCTTCGCCTTCGCCTCGAGCGGGTCAGCAGCGGCCTTGTCCTCGAGCTCGGCGTGGTCGGGGTGACGGAACTCGGCGTTCTCGTCCAGGGTGACCTTGCCGTCCAGTGCGACGATCTCACCGCTGCCGGTCTTCACGAGCGGGTTGACCTCGACGAGCGTCGCGTCCTCGGAGACGTAGACGGTCCACAGCTTCTGGATCGCGCCGGCAACCTGGGCCGCGATCTCCGGGGCGAACCCGGCCGCCGCGACGATCTCGTCGGCCTTCGCCTGGTCGATCCCGACGAGCGGGTCGACGGCGACGCGGGCCAGTGCCTCGGGACGCTCGACGGCGAGCTGCTCGATCTCCATGCCGCCCTCGACGCTGGCCATAGCCAGGTAGCGGCGCTCCGAACGGTCCAGCAGCACGGAGAAGTAGTACTCCTCCGCGATGTCGGCGCCGGCGGCGATCATCACGCGGTGCACGGCGTGCCCCTTGATGTCCATGCCGAGGATCTCAGCTGCGCGGTCGAACGCCTCCTGGGCCGAGCGGGCGAGCTTGACGCCACCCGCCTTGCCGCGACCCCCGGTCTTGACCTGGGCCTTGACGACGACGACGCCGCCGGAGGCGCCGAGCAGCTGCTCGGCCGCGGCACGGGCCTCCTCGGGGGTGGTGGCGACGATGCCGCTCAGCACGGGAACGCCGTGCTTCTCAAAGACATCACGTGCCTGGTACTCGAACAGGTCCACCTGTGTTGCGCCCTTCCGTTGCCCGCCTAGATCGATGCCTCGACGTCGAGACATTGCTGCTGCAGCCTATCGCGAGCACGCCGGTGCGGGCCGACGGCGATGGCTGGGGCCGCACCCTCCGCTGGCCTCGGTGCGTCTCACGCGGGGTCTGCTCGTTCGCCGATCCGCTGCTCGGGGCAGGTCAGCCCCGGACGGGCAGCGCGGTGACGCGCCGTTCGGAGGCCAGCTCGACGAACGCGTCCCGGACCACCTGCGCATAGAGGTACATGCCGTCCATGTCGGGGTGCGTCTGGTCCGGCTGCAGGCGGTCCAGGTGCTGCG
>JAENWO010000491.1 GCA_016649925.1 Actinomycetales bacterium | reverse complement strand
TCGCCGTAGAACTCGACGAACTTGCCGACGACGCCGTGCTCGCGCAGCTGCTGCGTGATGGTGAGCACGACGTCGGTCGCGGTCACGACAGGCGGGATCTGGCCGCGCAGCTTGAAGCCGACGACCCGCGGGATGAGCATCGAGACCGGCTGGCCGAGCATCGCGGCCTCCGCCTCGATGCCGCCGACGCCCCAGCCCAGGACGCCCAGGCCGTTGACCATCGTGGTGTGGGAGTCGGTGCCCACGCACGTGTCCGGGTACGCCCGCAGGACGCCGTCCACCTCACGCGTCATGATCACCCGCGCCAAGTACTCAATGTTCACCTGGTGCACGATGCCGGTGCCCGGGGGCACCACCTTGAAGTCGTCGAACGCCGTCTGGCCCCAGCGCAGGAACTGGTAGCGCTCGTGGTTGCGCTGGTACTCGATGTCCACGTTGCGCTGGAACGCGTCGGGGCGGCCGGCGACGTCGATCTGGACCGAGTGGTCGATCACGAGCTCAGCCGGGGCCAACGGGTTGATCGAGGATGCGTCGCCCCCGAGGGCGGCCACCGCCTCGCGCATGGTCGCCAGGTCCACGACGCACGGGACGCCGGTGAAGTCCTGCATGACGACCCGCGCCGGGGTGAACTGGATCTCGGTGCTGGGCTGGGCGTCGGGGTCCCACGCCGCGACGGCGCGCACGTGGTCGGCGGTGATGTTCGCACCGTCCTCGGTGCGCAGGAGGTTCTCGGCGAGCACCTTGAGGCTGTACGGGAGTCGGCGCAGACCTTCGACCGCGCTCAGGCGGTAGATCTCGTATCTGGTGCCCCCGACCTCGAGGGTGCCCTTGGCGGAAAAGGTGTCTACAGTGCTCACAACCACTCCTCGACTGGCGAAACGAAGCCTCCCGGGATCCCCCACATGGCGTGGCAGACGGCCCCGAGGCCATTTATCTTGATGTCGAGATATCTTATCGCACGGACCCGCCGCAGACGAGTCCGGCACACAGGTGAGAACCAACCGCACGCCGCTTCGCGCTACCCCGGACTCAGCCGGCCCGGGTCGGGTCGGTCCCGGGCGGCCGTTCCTGCGGTGTCCGCGAGCGGCCGTTCCTGCGGGGGTCCGCGAGCGGCCGTTCCTGCGGGGGTCCGCGACCGGCCGTTCCTGCGGTGTCCGCGAGCGGCCGTCCATGAGGTCCGTGCGGGGCATGCTCCAGCGTCGGGCCGGGCGCTCAGTCCGGGAGCGGGGTGCGCCGCGTCCGGTGCACGATCTCGATGACCACGCACCCCAGGCCGCCGACGACGGCGATCATCAGCGCCGTGAACGGCTCCGGCACCTCGAGGGCGAAGAAGTCCCGCACGAACGGGATGACGAGGGCCAGGACGGCGCCGCCGGCCATCGCTGCGACCAGCAGGACCCGCCACCAGGTCCACGGCCGGGCGAGAATTCCGAGGAGCCACAGGGCTATCACGATGAGCGTGAGGGTCGCGCCGGTGCTGGCCTGGAGCTCCTCGCCGCGCAGGTGCAGCGTGCCGTAGCTGATCAGGACCCCGACGCCGGCCGTGATCCCGCACGGGACCGCGAGGGCGAGGACCCGTTCCAGGAAGCCCGGCACGTACCGCTGCTTCGTCGGGGCGAGCGCGAGCAGGAAGGCGGGCGTCCCGATGGTCAGCGCGCCCACGAGCGTGAGGTGTCGCGGCAGGAAGGGATACGGCCAGGCGAGGGTGGCGACGACGACGGCGAGCAGCACCGCATACGTGGTCTTCGTGAGGAAGAGCGCGGCGACGCGCTCCATGTTCGCGATCACCCGCCGGCCCTCGGCCACCACACCCGGCAGGGTGGAGAACTTCCCGTCCATCAGGACGAGCCGCGCGACGGCCTTCGTGGCCGCCGCGCCGGAGCCCATCGCGATTCCCAGGTCGGCGTCCTTGAGGGCGAGGGCGTCGTTCACGCCGTCGCCGGTCATCGCAACCGTGCGGCCCTCGGCCTGGAGGGCGTGCACGAAGGTCCGTTTCTGCTCCGGGGTCACCCGCCCGAACACGGTGCCCGCCATGACGAGGGGACGCAGCTCCTCGAGGTCATCGGGCAGGGTCCGTGCGTCGATGCCGTGCACCGCTCCTTCGCTGTCACCAAGACCCACGGACGACGCGATCGCGGCGACGGTGGCAGGGTTGTCGCCCGAGATCACCTTGACCTCGACGCCCTGCTCGCGGAAGTACGCCAGCGTCTGGGCGGCGTCCGGGCGGACTCGTTCGCGCAGGACAGCAAGCAGTACGGGCTGGAGGTCGGCCGGGAGCGGACTGTCGGAGGCCAGCGGGGTCGGGCCCGCGCGAGCGAGCAGGAGCACCCGCGCGCCCCCGTGG
>JAENWO010000040.1 GCA_016649925.1 Actinomycetales bacterium | reverse complement strand
CGTCAGCGATCCCGCGCACCGCCTCGATCGCGTCGACCGCCCGCTCCCGCGGCACGAGGTACTCACTCTGGATCTCCGCACCGGCGCTCGGTGTGAACCCCATCCGGAAGTGGGGCAGCCGGTCGTACCACGGTCCTGGCACGCCCATCTGCTCGGTGCAGTTGACCGGGTCGAGACCCAGGATGGGGTGCTGGTTGCCGGGCGCGGGTGGGGCTCCGAACAGCTCGCGGGGCAGGGCGTCGCGGCTCTTGAGCCACACCTGGTCCACCGCCGCCTCGTCCCACCTCGTGAAGACGCTGACGCTGTGCGCGGCGGAGGTGACGGCGTCGAAGTTCTCCAGCACGGTCTGCCACGGCACGTCGTTGAAGACGTGCTGGCGCACCTCGTACGTCGGCTCGACCTCCAGCGTGACCCGCGTGACGACTCCGAGGGCACCCAGGTGGACGACGGCGCCCGCGAAGTCGGCGTCACCCCGCGCCAGGCGCAGGAGCTCGCCGTCGGCCGTGATCAGCTCGAGGCCGACGACGGCGGCCGACAGGTTCCTCGTCTCATCGCCCGAGCCGTGGGTCCCGGTGGCCGTGGCTCCCGCCACGCTGATGTGCGGCAGGGAGGCGAGTGCGTGGAGGCCGAAGCCGGCCGCGTGCAGGTGTTCGGCCAGGTCGCCGTAGCGCACTGCTCCGTTGACGCTCACCGTGCTCGCCTCGGCGTCGATCTCGATGTCCGGAGGGAGGTCCTCGAGCGTGATCAGGTCGCCGGGGGAGTCGGCCAGGTCGTTGAAGGAGTGTCGGGAGCCGAGCGCCCGGACCCGCTGCGCCCCGGCCACGATCCGACGCGCCTCGTCAAGGGTCGCCGGCCGGTGGAGGGTGCGTGCCGTGTAGGTGTGGGTATCGGACCAGTTGTGCCCCGGTGCGTTCATGGGTCCACTCTGGCGCGACCGGCGCGCCGTGCCAACCGGAGCCCGACCGGTGGGCGCGACCGGTGGGCGCGACGGCTCCGGCGCGCCCACCCCCACCTCCTCGGCCCACCTGCTACTCGGCGAGGACCGCGATACCCGCGGCGAGCTGGTCCGCGATCGCGTCCGCCCACGCGGTCACGTCGTCCCAGTCGCGGAAGTCGCCCGGTTCCGCACGCACCACCTTGAGCACGGTGCGCTCGGCGATGTTCAGCGACCCCGGGTCGAGCCGTCCCGCGAAGACGCGGTGCTCCCGCGGCGCGATCGCCTCGACGATGGGCGCCACGCCGGCCGGCTCGCTCGCCGGGACCGGGGGCTCGCCCACCGGGCCCGAGGAGAACAGCCACACCGGCATCGTCCTCAGGTCGTCGGCGAAGACCTCGACGAACGTTCGCGCCTCCCGGATCCACTGACCCGCGTAGACGCCGCTGCCGAGCACGACGACGTCGTAGTCGTCGAGGCGATCGACGTCCGCCGGCCGGGTCACGTCGACGTCCAGGCCGCGCTCACCGAGGCGCCGTGCGACGGCCTCGCCGATCTCCTCCGTCGCACCGTGCTTGCTGCTCGAGGTGACCAGGACCTTCATCGCTGTCTCCGTCCGTTCCCTCCATCGAGCCAGCGGGGAGGCGGCGGCACAAGGGACCATCGGCCCGGCTACTGCTGCTCCACCGCGGCGGGCCGCTCCTGGACCCGCCGTACGCGCTCCACGTCGAGCTTCTCGCTGCGGTCGAAGCGGTAGATGCCGTTCTGCTCCTGGAAGACGTCGGTGAGCTGGGTATAGCAGTACCCGAACATCAGCGGGTCATCAACCAGCACGTCGGTGAGGCCCTGGAACCGGGTGTGGAACTCCTCCTCCTCGCCGACGCGCCGGCCGTAGCCCCAGGACTCGGCCTGGTCGGTGCCGCTCAGGCTCGCGGCGGCCTCGGGGTTCCACCAGATGCCGCCGTACTCCGAGCCAGGCTCAGCTCGATGTCGCGCACCAACGCCTCGTCGCTCGGTGCGGTCATCAGGCTCTCCGGCCAGTACCCCTGGTCCAGGACGAGCCGTTGGAAGACCGGTTCGCCGTTGATCCGCAGGGACTTGCCGTCGATCGAGACGGACCGAAGCCCGGCGTAGCAGTCGACGCCGTCCACGAGCTGCTCGTCGCCGTCGAGCAGCTCGACGCGCACGTCGTAGAGGTGCGGGTCCCTGGTGGTCCACAGCCGGACGCGGTCCGCTGGGATCGCCACGTGCAGGCTGGGGGCGAGGTCGAGATCGGCGGCCACCGTGGCGCCGGCCACCTCGCCGTGCGCGTCGCGCACGAGGACGCGGACCGTGTGGCCGGCGCGGTTGGCGCTGAGCGGGGTCACCACGGTGAGGCTGGAGGAGGCGACGTTCGGGGTGATGCGGGGGCGACGCAGGTGCACGTGGGGCACCGGCTCGAGCCACACCGTCTGCCAGATGCCGGTGGTGCGGGTGTAGTTGCAGTGCGTGTTCGCGTACCAGGTGGCCTGCTTGCCGCGGGCCTGCCGGGCCTCGCGGGGATCGCGGGCGCGCACCACGATCGTGGCGCTCTCGCCCGGGGTGACCACGTCGCTCAGGTCCGCGGTGAAGGGTGAGAACCCGCCTCGGTGGCGCGCCACCTCGACGTCGTCGACCCACACGGTCGCATCATGGTCGACGGCGCCGAAGTGCAGCAGCACGCGCATCTGGGCCCACTCGGCCGGGATCGTCACCTCCCGCCGGTACCAGACCGCCTCGAGGAAGTCGGGGTTGCCGACGCCGGACGCCTCGGACTCGGGAGCGAAGGGGACGGTGATCCGGTCCGACAGCACCCTCGTCCGCAGGCCGCGCTCGAAGCCCGAGTCGCCCTGGTCGATCTCGAACTCCCAGGTGCCGTTGAGGTTGAGCCAGCGGTCGCGGACCATGTGCGGACGTGGGTGTTCGGGCCGGGGGATGTCGGTGGGCGTCGATGCCAAGGGGTCCTCCGAACGCAGGGTGTGGTCGAGTCAGCTCAGCACGGCACGGCGCGAGGTGCAACGTGGGTCGGCGCTTCCCGCGCGAGCCCGGCGACGGGGGCTGCACCGGTGTTCGTGAGCCGCTCGACCGGCGCGGTGCCGGTGTCGGTGCGACCGCGGGCCCGCCGCGCTCGTCGTGAGGGCGACGCGGAGCCCAGGAGAGTGCCCCTCAGGCGCCGCTGCGGACCTGCCGCAGACCTGCCCAGACGAGCGAGGTGAGCAGGAGCAGCGCTACCACGGCCCCCCAGGTCGCCGTCGGGGTGCGGGAGGCGACGAGTGCGGCGGTCACGGCGAGGCCCTGCGCGAAGCCCTGGATCACCAGGAACGGTCCCAGGGCACGGCGCAGCACGGCAACCTCCACCAGGCCGGTCCACGAGGTGGAGGAGGCGATCCGGGACAGCTGGACGAGGAGGTGTCCGCCGAGGAGCAGCACGAACCCGCGGGCGTCGAACGGCGCCACCTCCGCGGTGCCGAGGAGGTACGCGCCGCCCGCCACCAGGGCTGCGGCCCCGCCCGCGTGCGGCGCGAACAGCGCGAGCACGGCGGCGAGCGCCACGGCCACCAGCTGGATCGGCGTGGACACGAAGAGGGCGCCGCAGCCGCTCGCGACGGCGGCAGCGGAGGCCCGAAGCAGCCAGCCCGGCACGCACGCGGGCAGGTCCAGGGCGATGGTGGGGGTCGGGCGCCGGCGCGTGCCGCCGGCGTCCCAGAGCCGCCAGAAACGCTCCGTGTTCATCGGTGCCTCACCGGGCCGCGCTGACGCGCCCGCGCGAGCACGAGCAGGTCCACGCCCGCCGGGACCGGGGACCCGAAGCCGTCCGGGTCGCCCTCCCAGTGCACCAGCTCCACGCCGGAGCGGCGCAGGTCCGTCAGCCGGATGCCGCGCTCCAGCCGCACGAGCCGGTACGCGGTGCCCTGGTAGTCGTCGAGGTGGTCCGTGCGCACCACCGGCAGGACGTCGACGGCGATGACGCGGTGGCCCTGCGCGCGCCACTGGGTGGCGATCCGGGCCGCCTCGTCGTCGAGGAAGGTTGAGCACACCACGAGCAGCGCGCCGGAGGGCACCTGGGGCGCCCGCTCGCGCGGGCCCGGCGTGCCCTCCGGCGCGAGGATCGCGAGCCGCTGGGCGATGCGCTCGAGCTGTCTGCGACCGCCGGAGGGTGGTACGGGCCGACGCCGTCGACCCAGGTCCTCGAGACCGACGCGGTCCCCGCCGTCGAGGTAGCGACGGGCGATCGAGGTGGCGGCCTCGCGGGCGAGGTCCAGGGACGTGGCCTCGTCCCGGCGCGCGGTCTCCCCGCCTCCCCACGTCGAGACATCCTGGCCGACGTCGTCCCGGGAGTCCATCACGATCATCACCGTGGCGTCCGCCGTCGCGAACGTCCGGCGGACGTAGAGGGTGCCGAGCCGGCCGGTGGACGTGTCCAGGGACCGCCGGGCGCTGACGCGCCAGTCGATCCGGCGCAGCCGGTCTCCGGGCGTGAACTGGTGGACGTCGTGGAGGTCGGAGCCGTCGCCCACGCGGCGGGAGGTGTGCGGACCGGTGAGACCCTGCAGCCGGAACGGCAGAGGCAGCTGGCGCAGCGGGCGCGCTGTGGGGAAGACGGTGACGAGGAGCGGGCCGACGAGAGCGGGGCCCGTCGAGGCGACCTGCTCGAACGCGTCGGTGAGGTGGTCCACCCGGAACAGCCGCTGGACGCCCGTGCGTGCGGTCTCCACGCTCATCTCGATCTCCCGGCCCGGCCGGGCCGCCAGCACCGCCTGCCGCTCCCGGTAGCCCGCAGTGGTGACGCGCACCCGCACCGTCTCGGTGCCCGGCTCGGCGTCGACGGTCAGCACGGCGTGCACCCGCCCGGTGTGCGCGACCGCCCGGGCGTGCCGGACCTCCACCCGGGCGCCGTGCCCGGGTCGGGTGAACCAGCCCCACACCACGCTGAGCACGAGCGGGACGCCGAGGACGGCCACGTCGGCCCGGGCGGCGAGCAGCCCGAAGGTGACGACCCCCAGGCCCACCGCTGCGGTGGAGAGGGCGCCGACGCCGATCAGCCAGGACGTCATCCGCGGGCTCGTCCGGCACTCGCGGGACCCGGCACCTCGTCCAGGAGGGCGAGGAGGATCGTCGCGGGCTGCACGCCCGACGCCCACGAGGCGGGGGTGAGCATGATCCGGTGGGCGATCGCCGGCACCGCGATGGCCTTGACGTCCTCGGGGGTGACGAAGCCCCGGCCGTCGAGCACGGCCAGTGCGCGCGCGAGCAGCAGGAGGGCCTGCGAGCCACGCGGTGAGGCCCCCACCTCGACGGCAGGGTGATGGCGGGTGGCCGCCGCGAGGTCCACGCAGTACCGCAGGATGTCCGGGTCCACGTCCACCGCCTCCACGCCGGCCTGCATGGCCAGCAGGGTCGCAGGGTCGACGACGGCGTCCACGCTGGCGTCCTCACGACGGCGGGCGAGCCGTCGGGCGAGGACGTCGACCTCGCCGTCGGTGTCGGGGTACCCGACGGACAGGCGGACCATGAACCGGTCCAGCTGAGCCTCCGGCAGCGGGTACGTGCCCTCGTACTCAACCGGGTTGGAGGTGGCCATCACGTGGAAGGGTCGGGTCAGCGGAAAGCTCGTGCCCTCCACCGTGACCTGACGCTCGGCCATCGCCTCGAGCAGGGCCGACTGCGTCTTCGGGGCGGTCCGGTTGATCTCGTCCGCGAGGAACAGGCCGGTGAAGACGGGTCCGGGGCGGAAGACGAACTCCGAGGACGCCGGGTCGTAGACGAACGAGCCGGTGATGTCCGCCGGCAGCAGGTCCGGCGTGCACTGCAGACGGCGGAAGTCCAGCCCGAGCGCCGCGGCGAGGCAGCGCGCGGCGAGGGTCTTGCCCAGGCCGGGGACGTCCTCGAAAAGCACGTGCCCACCGGCGAGCACGGCGGCGAGCGCGGTGCGCAGGGCGGGTTCCATGCCGACGACGACGGTGGCCACCCGGTCGAGCACCTCCCGCCCGAGCCGGGCGACCTCATAGACGGACAGGGGAGCGGCGGTGGTGACGGTCATGGGTGGCCCTTTCGCAGGTCGAGCGTTTCCAGGGCGGCGACGCACCGTTGCACGGCGCGGGCGTCCGGGGCAGGTGCGGAGCGGGGGTCGAGGAGGAACAGCAGCAGGCGGCGCCCGAGCAGCTGCTCGGCGTGGGACCGGCCCTGTGCCGTGGCCAGGTCGACGCCGGCGTGGTCGAACGCGGCGAGCGCAACCTCTCGCAACCGGCGCTGCCCGAAGGGCGTGACCTGGCCGCGGCCGTAGAGGGTCCAGGACAGGGAGGACACCTCGCGTCGTGCGCCGTCGTGCCGGCCGTAGGGCAGGCGGGGCCACAGCACCCGGTCACCCAACGGCAGGGACATCATCACGATCGCGGTGCCGGCCCACACCAGCGTGACGGCCAGGGCGTGGGCCAGGCCCGCGCCGGCGAGGTAGACGACCATCGGCACGACCACGATGCTCACCCTCACCCAGATCCTCGACCGGCGCCGTCGGGCGGCCTCTTCGCTCACGACGGCTCCTGCTCCTTCTCGGCGGCCGGCCGGGCGACGCCGGACCAGGAGCGGGCGAGGTCCGCCAGGCACTCGGAGGCCGCGGCCGCGTCCTCGGGCCTGACCGGCGAGGTGGAGAAGCGGGCCCGGTGGTACAGGTGCAGCAACCGGTCCGTGGCCACCGGGTCGGCGGTGGTCCGGCCGAGCACGTCGACGGTGAACTCGGTGGGGGTCTCCGCCGGCCTGCGCCGGACGCCGGAGCCGGCCGCGGCGTCCTCGAGGGCGAGCCACGCGGCGATGATCGCGTCGCCGGGTTCACGGATCTGAGCCAGGTGGCGTTGGGCCGCCTGTACGCCGCGCTGCAGCACGGGCAGCTCGGGGACCTGCTCGACCTCCCCGATGGCGATGAGCCGGTCCTGCTCCGCCGGATCGGGTTCGAACGGGCGACGGCGGTAGGCCAGGTAGCGCAGCAGCAGCCCCACCAGGGCGGCCACGACGAAGCCGGCGGCCACGTAGCCGAGCCATCGGAGGTCCGGCAGCGGCAGGTCGAGCGGAGGTTCCGGCGGCGAGGTGGCCTGGGTCGGCGGCAGGGTGATCGTGCCGGTCTCCTCAGTCGCCGGCGCCGTCCCGGCGCCGCCGGAGATCCCGACGATGCGGGGTCGCCAGATCCACGGCCCCATCATCGTCGCGGCCACGACCACGAGCAGCAGCACCGCCGCGACGACGGCGGTCCCGGCGAGCGGGGACCGCCGGGACACCCGCGAGGGGCTCCGGGGCGCTGCGCCGTCCTCGCCGCTCATGCTCTCCCTACGCCTCGTCGTGTCCGTGCACCCTATCCGCGGCGGTACTCCACGACGCGGAAGCGTATCCCGTTCGAGGCCGTCTGCCAGGGCCCGACGGTGCCGGCCCAGTGCGCGGGGATCCGAGGGGCGAACGTGTCCCCCTCCGGGTCCAGGTCGATCTCGGTGACGACGAGCAGGTCGGCGGAGTCCATCGCCTCGGCGTAGACCTGCGCGCCGCCGCAGATCCAGGCGTCCTCGTCAGCGACCAGGGCGAGGGCCTCATCGAGCGAGGACACGACGTCGGCGCCGTCCGCGCGGAAGTCCGGGCTGCGGGACAGGACGACGTTGCGACGACCGGGCAGCGGGCGGAACTTCGCGGGCAGGGCGTTCCACGAGGTGCGGCCCATGACGACGGCGTCGTGGCCGGTGGTCCGCTTGAAGTGCCGGAAGTCCTCGGGCAGGTGCCACGGCAGGTCCCCGTCGCGTCCGATCACCCGGTTGTTGGCCTGGGCCCAGATCATGCCGAGCATCGGTTCGCCTTCGGCCACGTCAGACGGCGATCGGGGCGGCGATGGCCGGGTGGTGGGAGTACCCGACCACCTCGACGTCGTCGATGGTGTACTCGAACAGGCTCGGCGCCCGGTGCAGCCTCAGCTCACCGAACTCGTACGGCTCTCGGGTGAGCTGCTCGCGCACCTGCTCGGTGTGGTTGTCGTAGATGTGGCAGTCGCCACCGGTCCAGATGAAGTCGCCCACCTCGAGGTCGCTCTGCTGGGCCACCATCTGGGTGAGCAGGGCGTAGGAGGCGATGTTGAACGGGACCCCGAGGAAGAGGTCCGCGCTGCGCTGGTAGAGCTGGCACGAGAGCCGACCGTCAGCCACGTAGAACTGGAAGAACGCGTGGCACGGCGCGAGCGCCATCGCGGGCAGGTCTGCCACGTTCCAGGCGGAGACGATGATCCGGCGGGAGTCGGGGTCGCTGCGCAGCTGCTCGAGCACCCGGGTGATCTGGTCGATGTGGCCGCCGTCGGGCGTGGGCCAGGAGCGCCACTGGACGCCGTAGACCGGGCCGAGCTCGCCGTCGTCGTCGGCCCATTCGTCCCAGATCCGCACGCCGTGCTCGCGCAGGTAGGCCACGTTGGAGTCGCCGCGCAGGAACCACAGGAGCTCGTGCACGATCGACTTCAGGTGGACGCGTTTCGTCGTCACCAGGGGGAAGCCGCGGGAGAGGTCGTACCGCAGCTGGTGACCGAAGACCGAGCGGGTGCCGGTGCCGGTGCGGTCCGACTTCGGCGTGCCGGTCCTGAGCACGCGGGCGAGGAGGTCCTCGTACTGGGTGTCGGGCATGCGGCCCATCGTAGGTGAGGGCGGCCTCGGTCGACGGCGGCGAGCTCGTCCCGGTCAGCCCCACCGTCGCGGCCCGTTCGGCCAGACCTGATCGGGCCGAGCCGCCCGGTGCGCAGGCTCAGGGCCGATCCGGCCCGGGTACAGCGCCTCGAGCACCGCGAGCTGCTCACCGACCACGAGAGCGGCGTGGTTCGGTGAGCATCACCTCGCCGGAACCCACCCTGATCGCCGCCGTCGAGCGAGATCACACCGCCCGGCCGAGGCCGTCGACCTGCTTCATCTCGGTGTCGGTCAGCTCGAAGCCGACCGCGAAGTTCGCCGCGATACGTTCCGGCGTCTCGGACTTGGGGATCGCGACGAAGGAGTGCTGCAGGTGCCAGCGCAGCACCACCTGGGCGGGCGTGGCCTCGTGCTCGGCGGCGATCGCGGCCAGGACGGGGTCCCCCAGGTTCGTGCGCTTGAACGGGCTGTAGCCCTCGAGGGCCACCCCGCGGTCGGTGAGCGCCGCGACGAGGACCGGGTCGTAGTCCGCCGGTGACCACGGGATCTGGTCGATCGCCGGGGTGACACCGGTGTCCTTGGTGAGGACGTCGATCTGGTCGGGGGAGTAGTTGCTCACGCCGATCGCGCGCGTGCGTCCGCCGTCGCGGGCGGCGATGAACCGTTCCCACACGTCGGGGCGCGCCTCACCGTTCGGCGGCCAGTGCACGAGCCAGAGGTCGAGGTGATCGAGCCCCAGCTTGTCGAGCGAGGCGGCCAGCGTTTCGTCCGCGTGGTCGGCCACGTCCGGCGGGAGCTTCGTGGTGACGAAGAGGTCGAAGCGGTCCACGCCCGATTCGGCGATGGCGCGGCCAACCTGCTTCTCGTTGCCGTAGGCGGTTGCGGTGTCGATGTGGCGGTAGCCCACCGACAGCGCCTCGGACACCGACCGGTAGGCGGCGTCGCCCTCGGCCAGCCATGTGCCGAAGCCGAGCAACGGGATGGAGACGTCAGGGGTCAGGGACAGGGTGGGGATGGTAGTCATGCCCCCATCCTGCTACCCCTTCGGGCTCGGGGCATCCTCGGTCCCGAAAGGGTCGGCGAACAGGTCGGGCTCGATCACCGTGAACGTGGCGTCCACGTGGCGGGTGAAGTGCAGCGGGGGAGCCCCGAACGCCTCACGGGTGCCCTTGATCATGCTGTTGCCCATCACGCGACCACCGGTGTAGCCCACCATGGCGCCGACGCCGAACGGCATGAGTCGACCGAGCATGATCGAGCCGGCCTTCGCCGCGGTGCCCTTGATCACGCGCCCGCGCAACGTCCTGTTGACGGTCTTGACGGTGGCCAGCGGGAGACGGGTGAGCAGGGCGCGGCCCCAGGTGACGGTGCTCAGCCCGAGCTGCTGCTCGAGGATCTGAGGGCCCTTCTCACCGAGCAGGGAGGCGAGCAGGAGGGCACGCCGCCGTGGGCCGTCGGTGACCTCGATGCCGTGCACGTCCGCCACTGCGAGCGCCAGGGCGCTGGACGCGGCCAGGAACGTGCCGACCTGGCCGGCGGTGAGCACGAGCGCGGTCCCGGTCCCGACGACGGGGATGGCGGCGGCCGCGCCGACCGCACCGCCGGAGGTGCTCACGGCGAGCAGGTACCGGCGCTCGAGGATCTCGATGATCTGCTCGGGGCTCGCCTTCGGGTTCTTGAGGCGCAGCTTGTCGACGTAGGCGTGCACCCTGTGTGACGGGATGGTTACGGCACTGTCGACGACGTCCTCGAAGGAGGACACCTTGCGCTTGCCGCCCTCCCGCACCCGGGTCCGGGAGGGGGGCGAGGTGGTGTCCGGGGAGTTCTTGGATCGGCGGCGGGGAAGCAGGGGCACGGGGTCTCCTCCTCGAGCTGGTCAGGCGTCGCTGGTGAGCGCCAGGGTGTGCGGCAGGCCGACGTCGAGGCTACGCCCCACGGTGCAGCCGCGCTCGACGGCGCGTCGGACCACGTCCTGGAGGTCGGCACGTCCCTGCTGATCGAGGCTGGTCAGGTCCAGCAGGATCTCGACGGCGGCGCTGCCGTAGCGGTTTTCCTGGCGGACCTTCTCGGTCTCGATGGCGACGACGGCGTCGAAACCGGCCCCGAGGCGCCTGGCGATCACCGTGTCCGCGCTCATCAGGTTGCAGGCGGCCAGGCCCAGCTTCATCAGCTCGCCGGGGGAGAAGACGCCCTCGGCGTCGTCGGGTCCGATGGCCACCTCCGCGCCGCGGGCGTTGAGCCCCGTGTAGGTGCGTGCTCCGGTGCGTTCGGCCCACAGGGCTGCGCGGGAGTCCATGGGCAGATCGTCGCACGTCTGAGGCCGATCGTGCCGCCGGGTCTCGCCGGTCCGGTTCAGAGCGCCAGCCCGCGCCGGTCCTCGGGGAAGTCGTCCCGCAGCACGGTCCACAGGAGGTGGTCCCGGACGCGCGGGGAGCCGTGTGCCACGCGGTGCCGCATCTTCGCAGGGCGGTCCGGGGCACGTCCGAGATGTCGGGGCCGGCGCACGTCGCTTCAGGTGTGCTCCGGCACCAAGCCGGCGGCACCTCCGACTTCGAGGGAGGCGCTGCCTGCGAGCAGCCGCTGGTAGCGCACCCGGTGGGCGGTGACGTCCACCATCTTGGCGGCCAGGTCGTCGATGAACTCTGTCCGGTACCCGGCGTCGGTGAGCATCGAGATCGCGTAGTACAGGCCGGTGAACATGGCCATCGCGGTGGCCACCCGGATCAGGGTCTGGGTGACGACGAGCGTGTCGTCGAAGAGCACCACCTGCTCGCGCCAGCCGCCCCCGGTGACCTGCCAGGCCTCCATCACGCCCGGGGTGACCGTCAGGACACCGAGCGCGAGGAAGAAGGCACCCACCCCGAGGCTGACCACGACGACCTGCAGCAGCTGGTTGGACCCGACCATCGCCGCGACGTTGGCGAGCTGCGCCCGGGTCAGCGGGGGCAGGTCCTCGGCGTCGGGGGTCTCACGCCTCGCCCGGGCGAGGATCTCCCGCGTCTCGGTCCGCAGCCGGATGCGCAGGATGGCCAGGATGGCCAGAGTGAAGAATACGCCGAGGATGACGTCGGAGGTGCCCGGG
>JAENWO010000549.1 GCA_016649925.1 Actinomycetales bacterium | reverse complement strand
GCGCCGGGTGGTCCTCCCCGCGCCCTCGAGGACCGTCACCTCGAGGACCGTCACCTCGAGGACCGTCACCTCGACGCCCGTCGCCCGGCTCCGGCCCTCGGGCGTCCTCGACCGACTCCTCCGCCGTCCCCGATCGGTGGAGCGTCACCCCGCCGAGGCGGGGTACGTGGCGACTACTGGGCGTCGAGGATGTCAACGACGAAGACGAGGGTGTCGTCGCCCTTGATGCCGGCGCGCGGGGCACCGGCGGGGCCGTAGCCGTCATGCGGCGGGATGGAGAGCAGGACGCGGGAGCCGATCGCCTGGCCGACGAGCCCGGAATCCCAGCCGGCGATGACGGCGCCGACGCCGATCGGGAACGCGATCGACTCACCGCGGTCGTAGGAGTTGTCGAACACGTGGCCGCCCCAGGTCTGACCGAGGTAGTTCACGTCGATGGTCTGGCCGGCCTCGACGACGGCGCCATCCCCGGGGGAGATGACCTCCACCTGGAGCTCGGCGGGTGCGTCATGGTCGGGGACGCTCAGCTCCGGCTTGTCGCCGAACGATCCGCTGGCCGTGGGCAGGTGGTGTGTCATGGATCCAGCGTACGTGCTTCTCGACGGCCGGCGGCCGTGGGCTCGTGGTCCCGCGGACCAGGCCGCCCCCGCTTCGGGGCGGGGCCGTGGATCAGGCGAACAGCTCCCGGAGCCAGGCCAGCGCTCGCTCGCGCTGGTACGCCCCGCCGCCCTCGTGGCCGTTGTAGCTCCACACCTCGATCCGCTTCTCCACGTCCTCGGCCGCACGTTCGCCGTAGTGGTTGAACGAGGCGTACACCGTGGACGGCGGGCACACCATGTCCATCAACGCCACCGAGTAGAGCGCTGGGGCCACTGCCCGGCGGGCCAGGTTCACCCCGTCGACGTAGGAGATGGTGCGCCACACCTGCTCCACCTCCTCACGGTGGACCGCGAGGTACTCGGAGAGCTCCGCGTAGGGGGTCGCCGGAGTGATCTCTACCGCGCGGCGGACGTGCTGCATGAACGGCACGTCGGCCAGCACGCCCTGCACGTCCGGCACGAGGGCCGCGGCGGCGATCGCGATCCCACCGCCCTGGCTGCCCCCGCTGACCACCACCCGGGCCGGGTCCGTGCCCGGCAGCTCGCGGGCGACCTCGACGGCGCGGGCTGCGTCGGTGTAGAGGCGCCGGTAGTAGTACTCCTGCGGGTCACGCAGTCCACGCGTGAGGAAGCCGGGCCGCGCGGGCCCGTGGCCGACGGGGTCCGGCGTCGCGCCACCGGATCCGGAGTAGCCCTGGCCCCGGGTGTCCATGATGAGGTAGGCGTAGCCGGCCGCCGGGATCAAGGTGTGCTCGTGCGGGCGGCCGCGTCCCCCGCTGTAGCCGATGTAGTTGACCACCACCGGCAGGTCCTCCCTCACGCCGGCCGGCCGCGCGTACCAACCCTTGATCGGATGGCCGCCGAACCCCGCGAACGTCACGTCGCTCACGTCCACGTGCCGCAGCCCGGAGTCCACCGGCTCGGCGCGGAGCGCCAGGTCGTAGCCGCGGGCCTCGCTCAGCGTGCGTGCCCAGAACTCGTCGAAGTCGTCCGGTTCGGCGACGTGCGGGCGGTAGGTGACGAGGTCCTCGAACGGGAGGTCGAACAGCGGCATGCGCCCAACGTAGTGCGCTTCGCGAGACGGCCGGTACACGCAGGGAACGACGACGGCGCGCCCCAGGGGGACGACGGCGCGCCCCAGGGGGACGACGGCGCGCCCCAGGGGGACGACGACGGCGCGCCCCAGGGGGACGACGACGCGCCCAGGGAACGACG
>JAENWO010000465.1 GCA_016649925.1 Actinomycetales bacterium | reverse complement strand
GATGCATGAAGGGGTGCGCGGCCCGACTACGCACCGGCTCCGTTGACGGCGTCAACAGATCGGGCCAACGGATCCCCCTGGGTTCGACATGCCTCAGGGCATCGCCGCAGGTCAGCGCCCCGAGCCAACAGGTCCACACCCATCCGGCCAGGTTCGATTCCCGCCACCTCCACCCGTTGGATCCCGTCGGATGCCGTTGCGTCCGGCGGGATTCGCTTGTTGCTGGCGTCAACCCGTTGCGAGGCCCTGGCCAGACTCGTCGCTCGCCCCGCCGCGGAGTCCTGCGTTTGGGGGACGGAGAAGCTCATGTGCGTGACGTTGCCAACGCCCCGCACTACGGGGGCGGGGAAGCCTGATCGGCGCTCGGGCGGCGCGAGGGCCTCAGCCCTCGCCCCGTGCGGGCCCCGGAAGCCGCGCGATCGAGACGACGTCCGTGGTCGTCCGCGTCGTGAATGCCGCGTCCTCGGCCAGCGGTTCGATCACCCAGATCGCGGGGAAGCCGACCCTGATCTCGGGGACCAGGGATGTCTCGCCGTCGTCCGCGACGCGAAGGCGACCGGCGGCGATGATGCGCAGCGTCGCTTCATCCCGTCGGAGCGCGGCACTTCGCCACTCTGCGTCCGGGGTCTGGTTGAAGGTGGGATCGGGGGTACGCGTCAGTGTCGCGCCGCCCCCGCCGTCCGTGGTCACCAAGTAGCGGCTCCGACTTGCCGTCTCGACCAGCCAACGACCTGCGCCCTCGTGCTGCAGGTCCGGTGCATGGAGGACGTCGGCAACGTCCGGGTCGGTGTCGGGGTTCTCCGGCTTGGGCATGCGCACATGATTGCGCTCGGCGCTGACACGATCACGCGCGCCAACGCGAGTCCCGCCAACGGCAGGAGCTGCAACGAGGTTCTCTCCCAAGAGTCGCATAACGCGGTGATATGATCGCGTTATGCGAACGAACGCCCCTCCGTTGGCACCGTTCCTGCGGTCCAACACGCAGGGCGAGATCCTCGCCCTGCTCTTGCTCAATCCGGACGACGCCTACAGCCTCGCCGATGTCGCGCGTACCGTCGATGCACCAAAGGCGGTCGTCCACAAGGAGGTCAGCAGGCTCGTCGAAGCTGGCGTGCTCGGCGACTCACGCCAGGGTCGCTCGCGACTGGTCCGCGCCAATCCCGACTACCGACTGCTCCGCCCGCTCACCGAGCTGATCACGGGCACCTACGGACCCGTACCCATCCTGACCCGCGAGCTTGCGGATGTGCCCGGCATCGAGGCCGCCTACATCTACGGCTCCTGGGCTGCGCGCCACGAGGGCGACCAAGGTGACCAGCCGCGAGACATCGACGTCCTGGTCGTCGGGAGCGCGGCACGCACGGAGCTCAACGAAGCCTCAGCCGCGGCGGAGGAGAGGCTGCATACGCCGGTGAACATCACGAAGGTCTCCCCCGAGGCATGGGCCGCGGGCAAGGACCCGTTCCTCGTCACGGTTCGGTCGCGGCCGCTGGTCAGGCTCGACCTCGGCACGGGAGTGACCGCGTGATCGCGCGATGGGAACAGGGCCGGGCGACGATCGACGCCCTGCTGACGGATCGGCGACTCGAGCGCGTCGCACCAAGCAGGGAACTCGCGGACGCTCTCCTCGACCAGGCGCACCGCCACCTCGAGACCGCCGCAAGCAACGTCGGAGCCGACCCCACCGGGAGCTTCCAGCTCGCCTACGACGCCGCCCGCAAGGCCCTTGCCGCGGTCCTCGCCAACCAGGGCCTGCGCTCGCGCGGCGACGGAGCCCATGCGGTCCTTCTCACCGCCGCTCTCGCCCAGCTCGACCCCCCGATGGGCCGCGATCTGCGCCACTTCGACTGGCTCCGCCGGACCCGCAACTCCGCCGAGTACCCGATGCCGGAGACTCCACCGATCACGCCAGTTGACGCGAACGACGCGCTACCGCTCGCGAAGGCGATCGTCGCCATCGCCGAGCGCCTCGTCCCCACCATGCCCGTGTACTGACCGACCGCCTGGTGCATCGGGCTGTTGACAGCGTCAACACTCCCACGGCGATGAACCCCTCGCCCACCTCGACCTAGCGAGCATCACCGCAGGTCAGCAAGCTGAGCCAAGGAAACCCGACAGGTCCCAGCAGCTTCGAGTCCCGCCACCTCCACCCCTGCGATCCCTTCGGTTGCCGTTGCTTCCGAGGGGATCTGCCTGCTGATGCGGTCAGGGTCTCGCTCTCTGCGGGCGCACTCGGCACACGGGCTCCCCCGTAACGGTCGGGAACGGGATTCACCGAGCGGTGGCGACCGAGGGCCACACAGACGGAAGGTCGCGGTGTCCGACATCTGAGTGATCGGCTCGTTCAGATGTCGGACGCGGCCCAGGACTTCACCCCAGTTCGAGACTCGCCTGGCGGGCTCTCCGAAGCGACCGACCCGCATCCCCGAGCGGTTCTGCGAGGAGTCCTAGGAGGGAGACGCGACCGGGACTCCGTTGGCTTGGGCGGCTTCGGCGAGTCGGTCGTCGTAGGTGACGATCCCTTCGAGGTCGTCACCCAGGCTCAGGGCCGCCGCGAGGTGGACGGCGTCGAGGCTACGCAGGAGCG
>JAENWO010000024.1 GCA_016649925.1 Actinomycetales bacterium | reverse complement strand
TGCTCATCGTGGCCGGGGTGATCGGGCTCAACCTGTCCGGCTCGAGCCATTGATGGAGCGCCGCGCCGGGACGCGGGGCGAGAAGGGCCGACGTCGACGGGACTCGCTCGCCGCGGCGGCCGCGGACATCCTGCTCGCGCACGGGCCCGCGGCCCTCACCCATCGCAGCGTCGCAGCCCGGGCCGGCGCCTCCCTGTCCGCGACGACGTATTACTTCGCCGATCGTGAGGACCTCCTGCGGGCGGCCGGGGAGCGGGTCGTGACGGCGTGGGCAACCCATGCCGAGCAGGTCGCAGGCGCGACGACCGATCGCACCGGGGACGCACTCGCTGCGGTCGTCGAGGCCGTCCTGCCTCCCGACGAGCGGCTGCGCGGGCACTACGAGCACCTGGTCGGTGCCGGGCGCAGTCCGGCGCTCGCAGGCGCGTACGCCTCGGGGAGGCAACGCCTGGATGCCGCCGTCGGACGGATCCTCGACGGGGCCGGCCGGCCGTCGGGCCCCACCACCCCGGGGGCCGGCCGGCCGTCGGGCCCCACCCCCGAGCTGGTCATCGCGGTGATCGACGGCGCCGCGGTCAGCGCCCTGAGCGAGGGCCGCGACGCCCGGGCCCTGGCCCGGCGGCTGCTCACCGTGATCGTCTCGCCCCTATCCTGAGCCGGTGACCATCCCGTCCGTTGTCGTCTACTCCACGCCGCTGCGCAGCCGATTCCGCGGGCTCACCGCGCGGGACGGCGTGCTGCTGCGCGGAGACGCGGGCTGGGGAGAGTTCTCCCCGTTCTGGGACTACGACGACGCCGGGTCCCGGCCCTGGTGGCGCGCTGCCCGCGAGGCCGCGGACGAGGGCTGGCCGGCCCCGCTGCGCACCCGCATCCCCGTGAACGTGACCGTCCCCGCCGTCGACCCCGTCCGGGCGGCGCAGATCGTCCGCGCCGGCGGCGGGTGCACCACCGCGAAGGTCAAGGTCGCCGAGCGCGGGCAGGACCTCGGCGAGGAGCAGGCCCGGCTCGAGGCCGTCCGCGACGCCCTCGGGCCGCATGGACGGATCCGCATCGACGCCAACGGTGCGTGGGACCTCGACACCGCCACCGACCGGCTCCGGCTCCTGGACCGCGCCGCGGGCGGACTGGAGTACGCCGAGCAGCCGTGCGCGGCCGTGGCCGACCTGGCGGCCCTTCGTCGTCGCACCCACGTCCCGATCGCCGCGGACGAGTCGATCCGTCGCGCGGAGGACCCGATGGCCGTGGTGCGCGCGGAGGCGGCCGACGTCGTCGTGCTCAAGGTGCAGCCCCTCGGTGGTGTGCGCGCGGCACTGCGGATCGCCGAGCAGGTGGGCCTGCCGGTGGTGGTCTCCTCGGCCCTCGAGTCCTCGGTGGGCATCGCGGCCGGGCTGGCGCTCGCAGCTGCCCTGCCCGAGCTGTCCCACGCGTGCGGGCTCGCCACCGTGCACCTGTTCGCGCACGACGTCGTCGACGATCCCCTGCTTCCGACTGACGGGGCGATCGACGTGCGCCGGGTGGCGCCGAGCGAGGCGGCGCTCGCCCTCAGCGGCGCCGACGAGGAGACGACGCAACGGTGGCTCGGCCGCATCGATGCGGTCGCCGGACAGTCGGCCCGTTGAGCGTGCCCTCGACCGCAGCGGCCCGGGCCGTCGTAGCGGCGCTCGTCGCAGCCGGCGTGCGGGACGTGGTGCTCGCACCGGGCTCACGCAGCGCCCCCCTGGCCTACGCGCTCCACGCGGCGGAGCGGGCCGGCTGGCTGAACCTGCACGTGCGGGTGGACGAGCGGAGCGCCGGATTCGTCGCCCTCGGGATCGCCCGCGTGCGTGCTGCAGCGGTGGTGACCACATCGGGGACCGCCGTCGCGAACCTGCACCCGGCCGTCCTCGAGGCCTCGCACTCCGACCTGCCGCTCGTGGTGCTCAGCGCCGACCGTCCGCACGAGCTGCGCGGCGTCGGCGCCAACCAGACCACGGACCAGGTGGGCCTCTTCGGCTCGGCGACGCGCTGGGCCGGGGAGATTCCCGCCGACGACGCCGTCGGCGACCGGGGAGTGTCGGTGACCATCACCCGGGCCGTGGCCGCCGCGCGCGGCCTGCGCACCGGCCGGCCCGGGCCCGTCCACGTCAACGTCGCGTTCCGTGACCCGCTCACTCCCGACGACGAGTGGACGCCCGGTGCGGTGCCCACCGGCTCGACCCGGGTGGCCGAGGTGCGGGGCGCCGCCGGGTCCGAGGTCCTGGTGCGCGGTCCCCGCACCGTCGTGGTCGCCGGGGACGCCGCCGGGCCAGAGGCGGCCCGGGTGGCCGCAGCAGGCGCCTGGCCCCTGCTGGCCGAGCCGAGCTCCGCTGTGCGCGGCGCGGCAGGCGCGGTGGCCGCCTACCGGCTCGTCCTGGACCGGCTGGGGCCTCAGATCGAGCGGGTCGTCGTGCTCGGACGGCCCACTCTGACCCGTCCCGTCTCCGCCCTCCTCGCCAGGACGGACCTCGACATCGTCGTGGTGGATCCCGACGGCGGCCCGTGGGTGGACGTCGCCGGTGCGGCCCGGGCCGTCGTCCCCGGTGTCACCGTCCCGGGTTCACCCAGCGAGGGTGAGCGCGCCTGGGCCGCTCGCTGGCAGCTCGCCTCCGACGCCGCGGCACAGGGTCTGAGCGCCCGGTTCGACGGCGCCCCGCTCAGTGGCCCCTCCGTGGCGAGGGCGGTGCTGGGCAGCGGTGGCGCCTCGCTCGGTGCCGTGGTCCTCGGTTCCTCGATGGCCGTCCGGGACGCCGACCTCGCGGCACCTGTCGGCGAGTCCTACGTGAGCGCTCCCGTCGTGGCGAACCGCGGACTGGCGGGCATCGACGGCACCATCTCGACCGCCGTCGGGCTCGCGCTCGCGCTGGACGCACCGGTCCGGGCGCTCCTCGGTGACCTGACCTTCCAGCACGACGTCGGCGGGCTGGCCCGCGGCACGCTCGAACGCGAGGTCGACCTGCAGGTGATCGTCCTCAACGACGACGGCGGCGCGATCTTCGCGACGCTCGAGCACGGCCGGCCCGAGCATGCCGCGGTGTTCACCCGAGTCTTCGGTACGCCGCAGGGCGTGGACGTGCGTGCGCTGGCTGCCGGGTTCTGCGCCGCGCACCGGTTCGTCGGCTCCGCCGAGGAGCTCGCTGCCGTGCTGGCCGAGCCGATCGTCGGGCGCTCCGTCGTCGAGGTCGCCCTGGACGGTTCGCGGGCGCGCGCGGACGAAGCGGCCCTGGCGGAGCACGTCCTGGCGGCGGTGCGGGCCCGGCTCGGCGACTGAGGCCCGGCTCAGCTCGGACCCGGCAGGACGAGCGCGCCGTCGGCGGTGGCGAGCCGATGCCCAGTGCACCACCCGACCTGAAGCCGTCCGAAGCGACCCGTCCTCGACCTCCAGCCCCAGGCGCCGTGAGATCCCGGCGAGGTCACGGGTGCGCACCGCCCACCCCATCGGCGGGGGAGCGGTTCGTACGGCGAGCACCACCTGATCGAGCTCCGTGCGGGCGCACCCTTTCCCGCCACGATTGCCAGTGAACTCCCAGGAACTCCTCAGGGTGCAGCAAGGTCGACGAGGTGAAGTGTTCACACCACCACTTCCAGGAGGACCCGATGACCACCCCGCCTCAGCAGTTCGGACCGGGACCCGACCAGCCCGGCTTCGCCTCGCCGTACCACCGCCCCGGGCCCCCGCAGTCCTCAGCCGGGCAGGAGCCCACGGCTGGGCAGGAGCCCATCCCGCAGTACGGGGGCCCGGACGCCACGGACCTCGGCACGTACCCCTACTCCTCCGCGACGGCGTCCGTGCCCCAGGGCGCTTCGCCCACGACGGTGCCCCCGCGGCGTCCTCGCATCTGGGCGGCGGTCACGGCGGCGGCCGTGCTGGCCGCGGTCCTCGCCAGCGGCGGCACGGCCGCGCTGGTCAACCAGGAGAGCCCCACCGGGTCCGCCGGCCTGCCCCAGGTGTCCGGCACCCAGGTCTCTCTCAACAGCACCGGCACCCCGGACTGGGAGAAGGCCGCCGCCGCGGCGCGACCGAGCGTCGTCGCCATCGAGTTCTCCTCGCGGGCGGGGAGCGGCGCGGGCTCGGGGGTCATCCTCGACTCCGCGGGCCGCATCCTGACGAACAACCACGTCGTCGCGGACGCGCAGAAGATCGTCGTGACGCTGGGGGACGGTCGGATGTACGAGGCGACGGTCGTCGGAACGGACGCGACCACCGATCTCGCCGTCATCCAGCTGTCCGACCCACCGAAGGACCTCACCGCCGCGACGCTGGGCACGTCGGCCGACCTCGAGGTGGGGCAGGACGTGATGGCCGTCGGCAACCCGCTCGGCCTGGACAACACCGTCACCACGGGCATCATCTCCGCCCTGGACCGGCCGGTTACGGCCTCCGACGGCGGGACCGACACCGTCGTGACGAACGCGATCCAGATCGACGCGGCGATCAACCCCGGCAACTCCGGTGGGCCGCTGTTCAACGCGGAGGGTCAGGTGATCGGACTCACATCCTCGATCGCATCGCTCACCGGCAGCCAGTCCGGCAGCATCGGTCTCGGTTTCGCGATCCCGATCGACCTCGCGACGAACGTCGCCGATCAGCTCATCAAGAACGGCACCGCCGAGCATGCCTACCTGGGCGTCTCCCTCTCCGACACGACCGCCACGGTCGATGGCACCACCCGCGCGGGCGCGCAGGTCGAACAGGTCATGGCCGGCACGCCGGCTGAGAGTGCCGGGCTGCGAGCGGGCGACGTGATCATCAAGATCGATGACCACGTCGTCGGAAGCGCCGAGTCGCTGACCGGCTACGTGCGCCAGTACGCCAGCGGCACCGAGGCGGTCCTGACGGTGGCGCGGGACGGCAAGTCGGTCGAGGTCACGGTCACGCTCGCCACGAAGTAGGACGTGACGAACTGAGGAGGTTCGGGGCCCTGGGCTGAGGCTTTCCGGCTCAGCCCAGGGCCGAGCGCATGGGCTCGAGCTTCGCCTCGGACTCCGCGAGCTCAGCCTCGGGATCCGAGGCCGCGACGATCCCGCAGCCGGCGAACAGTCGTAGGCCCAGGGAGTCGGCGTCGACCTGGGCCGATCGCAGGGCGATGCCCCACTCGCCATCGCCGTCGGCGCTCATCCAGCCGACCGGCCCGGCGTAGCGACCGCGGTCCATCCGCTCGTGGGCGTCGATCAGCCCGGCGGCGACGGCGGTCGGAGTCCCGCAGACTGCGGCGGTGGGGTGGAGGGCGGCCGCGACGGCCAGGGAGGACATCGTCGAGTGCTCGGGGTCGAGCACCGCGGTGACGTCGCTGGCGAGGTGCATGACGTTCGGCAGGTGCAGCACGAACGGAGCGTCAGGGGAGTTCGTCGAGGCGGCGAACGAGCGCAACGACCGGGTGAGGGAGTCCACCGCGAACTCGTGCTCCTCCAGGTCCTTGGAGGAGCGGGCCAATGATGCGGCGCGGCCGAGATCCGCGTCGTCGTCGCCGGTCCGCCGGATCGTCCCGGCCAGGACACGGGAGGAGATCAGCCCGCGTTCGCGGCGGACGAGCAGCTCGGGTGTCGCGCCCACCAGGCCGTCGACGGCGAACGTCCAGCAGGAGGGGTACTGGTCGGCGAGGTTCCCGAGCACGCGCCGTGCATCGGCCGGGCGCGAGAGGCGGGCCTTGACGTCCCTGGCCATGACGACCTTGCCGGCGACCCCCTCGCGGATCAGGGCGACCACCTCGCCCACCGCGGCGCGCCACTGCCCACGGGTGAGGGCGCCGTCGCCGAACGAGACCGCCGGCGCCTCGAGCCAGGGTTCCGCCGAGTCGCGGAGATCCCGGAGCCGGGGGGCGGGTGCGAGCTGTGCAGCGGACGCGATCGTGGTCACCCAGGCGACGCCGGACCGTCGGCCGAGCACCACCCGGGGCACGATGAGCACCCCACCGGCGCTCGAGCGTGAGGAGAATGCGAAGGACCCGAAGGCGACGGCCCCCGTCCCGGGCAGCTGGACCTCGTCCCGGACCACCATGTGGTCCGCGAGCTCGCGCCACCGGGAGTCCGCGGCGGTGATCCGGTCCCTCCCGCTCGTCTCGACGCGGGCGGCCTCGCCCCAGCCGACGATCCCCTCGCCGCGACGTACCCAAGCGAGCGCCCGCAACGGGTCGGCGTGGGGCAGCGTGGCCACGAGATCTTCGAGCTCCGCGTCCGGAACGACGACGGTCCGCACCACCAGCGCGGGTGCGGGGCTCAAGGTTGCGGCTTCGGTCATCGCGGACCAGCGTAGTTCTCCCGCCAGGTGCCCCGCGTCGCGGGAGGAGCCGGCCGCGGTGCGCCCGCGGTGCGCCATGATTGACCCATGTCACGCGCTAGCCTGGACAAGGACCCCCGTGAGGTCGCGGGGATGTTCGACGGCGTCGCCCGCAACTACGACCGCACGAACGACGTCCTGAGCTTCGGGATGGACCGTACCTGGCGACGCGCCACCCTCAAGGCGGTGGGCGCTCGGGCCGGGGAGCGGGTCCTCGACCTTGCGGCCGGTACCGGGACCTCGAGCGAGGATTATGCGGACGCCGGCATCGAGGTGGTGCCCTGTGACTTCTCCTTCGGGATGGTGCAGGTCGGCAAGCGCCGCCGGCCCGACCTCGCGTTCGTCGTCGGGGACGCCACCCGGCTGCCCTTCGCGGACGAGAGCTTCGACGCCGTGACGATCTCCTTCGGTCTGCGCAACGTCGTCGACACCGAGGCCGGTCTGCGGGAGATGCTCCGCGTCACCAGGCCGGGCGGACGCATCGTTGTGTGCGAGTTCTCCACGCCGCCCCAGGCCGCCTGGCGCGGCCTGTACGGCTTCTACCGGGACAACCTCCTGCCCCGGGTGGCCTCCATCGTCAGCTCGAACACGGATGCGTACTCCTACCTCTCCGAGTCGATCGCGCACTGGCCCGACCAGCGGGACCTCGCGGCGCTCCTCGCCCGCGCCGGCTGGGGCTCGGTCCGCTACCGCAACCTGACTGGCGGCATCGTCGCCCTGCACCGGGGCGTCCGACCCGCCTCCGGCGGCGCGACCGACTGATCGAACCGGCGCGACCGACTGATCGAACCGGCGCGACCGACTGATCGAACCGGCGCGACCGACTGATCGAACCGGCGCGACCGACGGCGCCGAGACCCGAGTAGCCTCTGGGGCGGACCGGTCCGTGAGCGAGCCGGTCCGCGGAGTGCACGGGGGGCCGCGAAACGACGACAAGGCGAGTGCACGGGGGGGCCGCGAAACGACGATAAGGTTGGCCGGGTGAATATCTCGGGCCCCGCCTGGCGGGTATTCGAGAGAAATCGTGCAGGACGTGTGAGCCCCGGCTGGGGCGGATCGGCGGAGCAGGTGAGCCTGGCAGCGGATGATGATGACGCCGACGTCATCGTCGTCGGCGCAGGACCTGCCGGTTCCGCTGCTGCGCACTACCTCGCCGGCGCCGGCAAGCAGGTGCTCCTCCTCGAGAAGGCCACTTTCCCCCGGGACAAGATCTGCGGCGACGGACTGACACCCCGCGCGGTGGCGGAGCTCGTGCGGATGGGTGTGCCGACCCGCGAGGAGGACGGCTGGATCCGCAACAAGGGCCTGCGCGTCGTCGGCGGCGGGCACACGATCCACCTGCCGTGGCCGGAGATCGAGCGCTACCCCAACTACGGTCTGGTCCGCTCGCGGATGGACCTGGACGTGACCCTGGCCTACCACGCCCGCTCCACCGGCGCGAAACTGATGGAGGGCATGAACGTCACCGGTCCGCTGCTGGACGAGCGCACCGGACGCGTGATCGGCGTCACCGCACGCCAGGTCGATCCCTCCGGGCGCCGACTCTCCGGCGAGGAGGCCTCCCAGCGCACCCTGCGGGCGCCCGTGGTCATCGCGGCCGACGGCGTCTCCGCCCGGATGGCCACCGCGCTCGGCATTGCCAAGCGCGACGACCGGCCGATGGGCGTGGCTGTGCGCACGTACTTCACGACCCCCCGCCACAACGACGAGTGGATGGAGTCCCAGCTCGAGCTCTGGGACGGGGAGCCGCGCAAGTCCAACCTCCTGCCCGGCTACGGCTGGGTCTTCGCGCTCGGCAACGGTACGGCGAACGTGGGCCTCGGCTCGGTCAGCTCCACGGCGCGCGCCACCCAGCTGGACTACAAGTCGCTGCTCGCCGCGTGGATGCGCAACGCGCCTCCGGAGTGGGAGTTCACCCCGGAGAACCAGGTGGGCCCGGTGCGCGGTGCCGCGCTGCCGATGGCGTTCAACCGCAAGCCGATCTACTCGCGGGGGATGCTGCTCGTGGGCGATTCCGGCGGGATGGTGTCCCCGTTCAACGGCGAGGGCATCGCGTACGCGCTGCAGGCCGGGCGGATCGCGGCCGACGTCGTCGCCCAGGCTCTGGCTCGCACCTCACCCGCCGCGCGGGAGCGCACGCTCGCCACGTACCCCACCCGGATGCGTGACGACCTGGGCGGCTACTTCGCCCTCGGCCGGCTCTTCGTCAAGATCATCGAGCGGCCCGAGGTGATGCGGATCTGCACGACCTACGGCCTGCCGCGTCCGCTCTTGATGAAGTTCGTGCACAAGCTGCTCTCCGACAGCTACGACACCCGTGGCGGCGACCCGACGGACCGGGTCATCACCGCCCTCACCCGCATCGTCCCCGCGGCCTGAGGCGGGAGAGGAAGAGACCATGACGAACCCGTACATCCCCATCCTGATCATGGGTGGACTGGCCCTGCTGCTCGGCGTGGGCGGCCTCGCGGCGAGCGCCGTGATCGGCCCGAAGCGGTACAACAAGGTCAAGGTGGACGCATACGAGTGCGGCATCCAGCCCACCCCGCACGCCGTCGGCATGGGCCGATTCCCGATCAAGTACTACCTCGTCGCGATGACGTTCATCATCTTCGACATCGAGGTGGTCTTCCTCTACCCGTGGGCGGTCGCGTTCTCCGAGCTCGCCGTCTTCGGTCTGGTGGCCATGATGGGCTTCCTGTTCCTGATCACCGTGCCGTTCGTCTACGAGTGGCGCCGCGGCGGCCTGGACTGGGACTGAGGAAAGGACTCACAGATGGGACTCGAAGAGAAGCTTCCCTCGGGATTCGTCCTGGGCAAGGTGGAGGACCTGGTCGGCTGGGTGCGCAGCTCGTCGATGTGGCCGGTCACGATGGGCCTGGCCTGCTGCGCGATCGAGATGATGGCCGCCGGCACGCCGCGGTTCGACCTCGCCCGTTTCGGCATGGAGGTGTTCCGCGCCTCGCCGCGTCAGGCGGACCTGATGATCGTCTCGGGGCGTGTGAGCCACAAGATGGCTCCCGTTCTGCGGACCGTCTACGACCAGATGGCCGACCCCAAGTGGGTCATCTCCATGGGTGTGTGCGCGTCCTCGGGCGGCATGTTCAACAACTACGCGATCGTGCAGGGCGTGGACCACATCCTCCCGGTGGACATCTACCTGCCCGGCTGCCCGCCGCGCCCGGAGATGCTCATCAATGCGATCCTCGAGCTGCACAAGCAGGTCATCAAGGGTGGCCCGCTCGGTGCGCACCGCGAGGAGATCAACCAGCAGGTCGAGGCCGCCGCACTGCGCGCGACCCCGACGCACGAGATGAAGGGGCTCTTGGCGTGAGCACAGGCACCACCGGGCCCGGCGAGGAGCAGCAGCGCGAGCCGGCCCACGAGGCGCAGGAGGCGGGCTCGCAGCAGCTCGTCCAGCCCCCGAAGGGCGTCGCCCCGCTGGAGCTTCTCGAGGTCCGCAAGGGCCTGTTCGGCGTGCGCGGCACCGGCGACACCTCCGGCTTCGGCCGGCTCGAACGGACCGTGGCCATGCCGGGTCCGTCGACGCGTCCCTACGGCGGCTACTTCGACGAGGTCGTCGACATCCTCGCCGAGGTGCTCGAGGAGGCCAGCGTGGCATTCGAGGACGCCGTCGAGAAGGTCGTCGTCTTCCGCGGCGAGATGACCCTCTACGTGGTGCGCGAGCACCTCGAGCTGGTGGCTCGTTCGCTCCGCGACGACCAGGACCTGCGGTTCGAGCTGTGCCTGGGTGTCAACGGCGTGCACTACCCCAACGACGCCGGTCGCGAGCTGCACGCGGTCTACCCGCTCCTCTCCGTCACGCACAACCGGACGATCCGCCTCGAGGTGGCCGCCCCGGACGCCGACCCGCACATCCCGACCCTCACGCAGGTCTATCCCGCCAACAACTGGCACGAGCGCGAGACCTGGGACTTCTTCGGGCTCATCTTCGACGGGCACCCCGCACTGACCCGCATCGAGATGCCGGACGACTGGCCGGGCCACCCGCAACGCAAGGACTACCCGCTGGGCGGGATCCCGGTGGAGTACAAGGGCGCGACGGTTCCGGCGCCGGACCAGCGGAGGTCGTACAACTGATGTCTTCCACCACGCCTAGCGCGACGCGCGGCGCCGGTCCTGCCGGCACCGAGGGCGTCCACGAGTTCACCGCGACCGGCGGTGACTGGGATCAGATCAGCGCCGAGGCCGAGCGGCTCGGTGACGAGCGCATCGTCGTCAACATGGGTCCGCAGCACCCGTCCACGCACGGCGTGCTCCGCGTCGTCCTCGAGATCGAGGGAGAGACGGTCACCGAGGCACGAGCCGGCATCGGCTTCCTGCACACGGGTATCGAGAAGAACATGGAGTTCCGCACCTGGACCCAGGGCGTGACGTTCTGCACCCGCATGGACTACGTCGCCCCCCTGTTCCAGGAGGCCGGCTACTGCCTCGCGGTGGAGAAGCTCCTCGACATCACCGATGACGTCCCGGAGCGCGCCACGCTCATCCGGGTGCTGATGATGGAGCTGAACCGCGTCGCCTCGCACATGGTCGCCATCGGCTCCGGCGGCAACGAGCTCGGGGCGACGACGATGATGACGATCGCGTTCCGCGATCGCGAGGAGATCATGCGGATCTTCGAGGCCGTCACCGGCCTGCGCATGAACCACGCCTACATCCGACCCGGGGGCGTCGCCCAGGACCTCGCACCGGGGACCACGCAGATGGTGCGCGACGCGATCCCGAAGATCCGCAACGGTATCGCCGAGCTCGAGAAGATCACGCTCGCGAACCCGATCTTCATCGGGCGCCAGCAGGGCGTCGGCTACCTGCCTCTCGCCGGGGCCATCGCGCTGGGCGCCGCCGGGCCGATCCTGCGAGCCGCGGGACTGCCATTCGACCTGCGGCGGACCCAGCCGTACTGCGGCTACGAGACATACGACTTCGAGATCGTCACGGAGACCGGCGCCGACGCCTACGCCCGAATGGTCGTCCGATTCCGCGAGATGCGGGAGTCCCTGAAGATCGTCCAGCAGGTGCTGGACCGCCTCGAGGCGCAGGACCGTCAGGGCAAGCACCCCGTCATGGTCGCCGACAAGAAGATCGCCTGGCCGGCGCAGCTGGCCGTCGGCACCGACGGCCAGGGCAACTCCCTGGAGCACATCAAGGAGATCATGGGCACCTCGATGGAGGCCCTCATCCACCACTTCAAGCTCGTCACCGAGGGGTTCCGCGTACCGGCGGGTCAGGTGTACCAGCAGATCGAGCACCCCAAGGGGATCCTCGGCGTGCACCTCGTCTCCGACGGCGGGACGCGCCCCTACCGGGCCCATTTCCGGGACCCGTCCTTCAACAACCTGCAGACGCTGGGGATCATGTGCGAGGGCGGCACGATCGCCGACGTCGTGGTCGCCCTCGCCTCGATCGACCCGGTCCTGGGTGGGGTGGACCGCTGATGACCATCGACACGAACGGTTACCCGCCGGAGGTCCACGCCCGGCTCGGCGCCGATGCGCAGCAGATCCTCGCGCGTTACCCCGAGCCCCGCTCGGCGCTCCTCCCGCTGCTGCATCTCGTGCAGTCCGAGGACGGATACGTCAGCCCAGCCGGCATCGCGTTCTGCGCGGAGGTGCTCGACCTGTCCCGAGCCTCGGTCTCGGCCGTCGCGACGTTCTACACCCAGTACAAGCGACGCCCGAACGGGGAGTACACCGTCGGGATCTGCACGAACACCCTGTGCGCGGTGATGGGTGGGGACGCGATCTTCGACCGGCTCTCCGCGCACCTCGGCATCGGCAACGACGAGACGACCGAGGACGGGCGCATCACCCTCGAGCGGGTGGAGTGCAACGCGGCGTGCGACTACGCCCCCGTGATGGTGATCAACTGGGAGTTCTTCGACAACCAGACGCCCACCTCGGCGCTGGACGCCGTCGACGCACTCATCGAGGGCCGTCCGGTCACCCCGACCCGCGGCGCCGACTCGGTGGCGACCTTCAAGGAGGTCTCCCGAGTGCTGGCCGGTTTCGACGACGGACGCGCCAACGAGGGCGTGGGCGCCGGTCTGGCGACCCTCGAGGGCCTCAAGCTGGCCCGCTCGCAGGGCTGGACCGCGCCGGCGATGGACGGTTCCGACGACGCACTCGAGCAGGGCGGCACGTCCGGCACCCAGCCGCCCGGCGCGCAGCCGGTCGGTGACGTGGGTTCCAGTGCGGAGCGCAAGCCCACCACACCAGCCGACTCCCGGGCCGATACCGTCGAGAAGGTCGACCAGAAGGGTCCTCAGGCATGAGCACCACCCTCGCTCCGAGCCTGTCTGACATCTGGGACGCGGACCGGTCCTGGACCCTGAAGACCTATTCCGAGCACCACGGCTACGAGGCGTGGCGCAGGGCGATCCACACCGACCCCGCGAAGCTGATCGAGACCGTCAAGGACTCGGGACTGCGCGGACGCGGAGGGGCCGGGTTCCCCACCGGCCTGAAGTGGAGCTTCCTGCCCAAGCCCGACGGCGGACCTCGTTACCTCGTGGTGAACGCGGACGAGTCCGAGCCCGGCACGTGCAAGGACATGCCGCTTCTGCTCGCGAACCCGCACGCCCTGATCGAGGGCATCGCGATCACCTCGTTCGCGATCGGTTCGAACCACGCCTTCATCTACGTGCGCGGCGAGGTGGTGCACGTCTACCGGCGCCTGCTCGCGGCGGTGAACGAGGCGCGCGAGGCCGGGCTGCTGGGCGAGAACGTCCTCGGCACCGGCTACCACCTCGAGGTCACCGTGCACGCCGGCGCGGGGGCGTACATCTGCGGTGAGGAGACGGCTCTGCTCGACTCCCTCGAGGGCCGCCGAGGTCAGCCCCGGCTCAAGCCGCCGTTCCCGGCGGTCGCCGGCCTGTACGCCCGCCCGACGGTCGTGAACAACGTCGAGTCCATCGCCAGCGTCCCCGGCATCATCCGCGGGGGAGCGGACTGGTTCTCCTCGATGGGCACCGAGAAGTCGAAGGGCCACGGCCTCTTCTCCCTCTCCGGCCACGTCACCCGCCCCGGCCAGTACGAGGCGCCGCTCGGCATCACCTTCCGCGAGCTCCTCGACATGGCCGGCGGGGTCCGCGACGGGCGCAGCCTGAAGTTCTGGACGCCGGGCGGTTCCTCGACGCCGATCCTCACGGCAGAGCACCTCGACCTCTCCCTCGACTACGAGTCGGTCGGGGCGGCCGGGTCGATGCTCGGCACCCGTGCCCTGCAGGTCTTCGACGAGACCACCTCGGTGGTGCGCTGCGTGACCCGGTGGACGGATTTCTACGCCCACGAGTCCTGCGGCAAGTGCACGCCGTGCCGCGAGGGGACGTACTGGCTCAAGCAGATCATGCACCGCCTCGAAGCGGGCCAGGGGACCGAGTCCGACGTCGATCTCCTCCTCGACGTGTGCTCGAACATCGAGGGCCGCTCCTTCTGCGCCCTCGGTGACGCCGCCGCCCAGCCCATCACCAGTGGAATCAAGCACTTCCGCGAGGAGTTCGAGCAGGGGCTGCACACCCCGGCTTGGGAGCTCTTCCCCTACGAGGCCAACGCGGCCTTCTCCGGAGCAACCCGATGACTGCCACCATCCAGACCACCGCTGCGGGCGAGGTCGCGCCGGTCGAGGAGATCACCCTCACGATCGACGGCCTCGAGGTGAGCGTGCCGAAGGGCACCCTCGTCATCCGTGCCGCCGAGAACCTGGGTATCCAGATCCCTCGGTTCTGCGACCACCCGCTGCTCAAGCCCGCCGGTGCGTGCCGCCAGTGCCTCGTCGAGGTCGCCACGCCGGACCGCGAGGGCAACGTGCGGCCGATGCCGAAGCCCCAGACCTCCTGCACGCTTGAGGCCACCGCAGGCATGGTCGTCGGCACCCAGCACACCTCCGCGGTGGCGGACAAGGCACAGCACGGCCAGATCGAGTTCCTCCTCATCAACCACCCGCTCGACTGCCCGGTCTGCGACAAGGGCGGTGAGTGCCCGCTGCAGAACCAGTCGATGAGCAACGGCAGCACCACCTCGCGCTTCGTCGGCGTCAAGCGGACGTTCCCCAAGCCGGTCAAGATCTCCACCCAGATCCTGCTCGACCGCGATCGCTGCATCCTCTGCCAGCGCTGCACGCGGTTCCAGGCGGAGATCGCGGGCGACCCGTTCATCGACATCCAGGGTCGTGGCGGTGGGACGCCGGGCCGGGAGGTCCACGGGCTGCCC
>JAENWO010000532.1 GCA_016649925.1 Actinomycetales bacterium | reverse complement strand
GTCATGAACGCCCAGCGCGGATCGACCGTCGGGTTCACCACTGTCAGGTCCAGGTCGTAGCGCTCCCCGATGGCGCCCCAGTAGTCCACCGAGGCCCCGCCCAGGGGATCCGCGCCGATCCGCACGCCGTTGGCCCGGATCAGGTCGAGGTCCAGCACGGTCGCGAGGTCGTCGACGTAGGCGGACATGAAGTCGTGCCGTCGCGTGGTAGGGGCGGCGAGCGCGGGTTCGAGCCCCAACCGGCGGACGCTCCCGACGCCGGAGCGCAGCAGCTCGTTGGCGCGCGCGGCGATCCAACCGGTCGCCTCGGAGTCGGCCGGCCCGCCGTGCGGCGGGTTGTACTTGAAGCCGCCGTCGCGGGGCGGGTTGTGCGACGGCGTCACGACGATGCCGTCGGCCAGCCCGGTGCGCGCGGACGAGGCTCCGTCGAGGTGGACGCCCTCCGACGTCGCCGCGCCGTTGTGCAGCAGGATCGCGTGCGACACCGCCGGCGTCGGCGTGTACCCGTCGCGGGCGTCGATGTGCACGTCAACGCCCGCAGCTGCGAGCACCTCGAGCGCGGTCTCCCACGCCGGGAGCGACAGCGCGTGGGTGTCCCGGCCGATGAAGAGCGGTCCGTCGGTGCCCCGGCTGCGCCGGTACTCGACGATCGCCGCGGTGATCGCGACGATGTGCGCCTCGTTGAAGGCCCCGTCGAGGCTCGAGCCGCGATGGCCGGACGTGCCGAACACCACCTGCTGGCCGGGGTCGTCGAGGTCCGGGGCGCGGTCGTAGTACGCGGAGGTGAGGGCATCGAGGTCGACGAGGTCCTCGGGAAGGGCGACGGTTCCGGCGCGCGGGTGCATGGGTGAATCTTCCCACCGGGACCCTCTGGCGCACCTGGTGTGCCCGCACCGGGTCGCACCTGCCCCGCCCGGTAGTCTCGCTGACCATGGCCAGAGCCGAGTTCGTCCTCCGTCCGTTCGAGGGGCTCCCCGGGGAGCCCGACTGGGTGGCGATGCGCGAGGTCGTGCCCGCTGCGACCGCAACGGCGCGCACGACGGCGGAGCACGGGTCGCGGGACATCCGGGTGGTCACTGTGCTCCCGCAGGCGTGGCCGGCGCTGCACCGGTCCGACGGCGTCGTGATGCTCGCGCTCCAGCAGCACGCGGGCTCCGGGGACGCCTCGCGCGACCTGGCCGACCTGCTGCTGAGGGTGCTCGACCTGGAGCCCGGCACACCCATCTGGTCCGCCCCGGCCCCGGAGCCCGGCCCACGTCTGCAGGACGTGCTCGACCTGTCCGTCCCGTTTGAGGTGACGGTGCACGACTCGTTCGAGTACTGGACCCCGGAGGGCACCGAGCTGCCCCCGGAGGTCGAGGCCTCCAGGGCCGAGCTCGGCGCCGTGCCGACCCGGCGGCTCACCTCGGTGGACGCTGCCTACTGGACCCGGATGAGCGGCCGGGAGTTCCTGCGCTGGGCGATGCCGCACGAGGAGGAGGCGTTCATGGACGCTCTCGCGCGGCTGCACGCGCGGCGCGAGTCCGGCCTGGGCGAGGCCGGGTCGCTGGGCCGGTTCCTCGGCGCGTTCCGCTCCTGCGGCCTGGTCGTCCCGGTGTGGGACCTGGAGCTCGGTACGCCCCTCGAGACGCTGGAGGCCGAGGCGCTCGCGCTCCGGGGCCGGCTGGACGAGGCGCTCACCGTCGAGGGGCCGCTGGACGCGAACGCGCGGCGAGCCCGGGCCGGCTTGGTGGCGCGTCAGCTCACGCTGCGCTGACCGCCCGGCGATGACCTTCTGTTGACGCGGCCGTGGCCATTGGATGAAGCACCGTCGACCACGCACTAGGGTGTGAATGTGGCCACGGCACGCCGCTCTCGCACCCCGGACGACGCGCCTGAGCCTGCGTCGGCGGAGTCCGCGCCGACGCAGCCGGCCGCCGATCCGCCGGTCGACGCCGCAGCGCCCGATGCCGCAGCGGCGGC
>JAENWO010000136.1 GCA_016649925.1 Actinomycetales bacterium | reverse complement strand
GGCCTCGTCTGCGCCGTCATCCAGGACGGCGCCGGGGGCGACGTGCTGATGGTCGGCTGGATGGACGACGAGGCCCTGCACCGCACCCTGACCGAGGGTCGCGTGACGTTCTGGTCCCGCTCACGGGCCGAGTACTGGCGCAAGGGCGACACCTCCGGCCACGTGCAGTACGTCCGCTCGGTCGCGCTCGACTGCGACGGTGACGCCGTGCTCGTACGCGTGGAGCAGGTCGGCGCGGCCTGCCACACCGGCACGCGCACCTGCTTCCTCGCCGGCGGGGAGCTGCCCGCGGTGCGCGGGTCGGCTGCGCAGGCTGGGTCGGCTCGGCAGACGCCGCCGTCCCCGGGCCGCCGACGGCTGGTGAGCACCGATGAGTGAGCTGACGCTCGACTGGGGCGAGACGTGGCCCTCGGCTTCGGAGTTCCGCGCGCTGGCGCCGCACCGCCGGGTGATCCCCGTCGCCCGTCGCGTCCTGGCCGACGACGTCACACCGGTTGGTCTGTACCGCCAGCTCTCCTCGGGCCGGTCCGGCACGTTCATCCTCGAGTCCGCGGCGGCCGACGGCGCCTGGTCGCGCTGGTCCTTCATCGGCGTCACGTCGCGCGCGATCCTCACCGAGTCCGCCGGCGAGGCCTGCTGGGTGGGCGACGTGCCGGTCGCGGTGCCGCAGGAGGGTGACGTGCTCGACGTGCTCCGCGGCACCCTCGACGCGCTGCACACCCCGACGGTGGCCGGGCTGCCGCCGCTGACCGGGGGACTGGTCGGTGCGCTGGGCTGGGACGTCATCCACCACTGGGAGCCGACGCTGCCGACGCAGGCTCGCGACGAGCTCGGGGTGCCGGAGGTGTGCCTGTGCCTGGTGGGTGACCTCGCTGCCGTCGATCACAGCAACGGCTCGGTGTGGCTGATCGCCAACGCCATCAACTTCGACGACACCCACGAGCGCGTGGACGAGGCCTATGCCGACGCCGTCGCCCGCCTGGACGCCATGCAGTCCCGCCTCGTCGCCCCGTCGCGCTCCCATGCGGCCGTGACGTCCGACGGCGCAGCCTCCGCCGAGCCGGCGCTCACCTTCCGGACCTCCCGCCCCGACTACGAGGCAGGCGTGCAGTCGGCCAAGCAGGCCATCCGGGACGGCGAGGTGTTCCAGGTGGTGCTCTCCCAGCGCCTCGACCTCGACTGCCCGGCAGACCCGCTGGACGTCTACCGGGTGCTCCGCACGATCAACCCGAGCCCCTACATGTACTTCCTGCACCTGGCCGACGCCGAGGGTGCGGAGTTCCACGTGGTCGGCTCAAGCCCGGAGACCCTGGTCAAGGTGGCGGGCCGCGAGGTCACCAGCTTCCCGATCGCCGGCTCCCGCCCGCGCGGTGCGACTCCGGCCCAGGACAAGCAGTACGCCGACGAGCTGCTCGTCGACCCGAAGGAGCGCGCCGAGCACCTGATGCTCGTGGACCTCGCCCGCAACGACCTGGGCAAGGTCTGCCGCCCCGGCACGGTCGCAGTGGTGGACTTCATGGAGGTCAAACGGTTCAGCCACATCATGCACATGTCGTCGGCCGTCTCCGGGACGCTCCGCGAGGGCGCGAGTGCGCTCGACGTGTTCACCGCGACGTTCCCGGCGGGGACGCTCTCCGGAGCGCCGAAGCCCCGCGCGATCGCGCTGATCGACGAGCTCGAGCCGTCCCGGCGGGGCATCTACGGCGGCACGGTCGGGTACTTCGACCTGGCCGGTGACATGGACATGGCGATCGCGATCCGCACCGCTCTCATCAAGGACGGCCGGGCGAGCGTCCAGGCGGGCGGGGGGCTGGTCGCGGACTCCGACCCCGAGACCGAGTACTGGGAGACCCGCAACAAGGCCGCCGCCGCGGTCCGGGCCGTGCAGGTCGCGGCCGGGATCCGCCGGCTCGAGGAATGAGCACGTCGACCGGGGCCGGGGACGGCGGGCGACCGACCCCACCGGGGCCTGCGCCCCGCGTGCCGCGCGCGGGCGGGCTGCGCTCTCGGCTTCGACCCGGCCGGGTACGACGAGGCCGTGCCCCGCGCGCGGGCGGGCTGACCCGGGGACGCGCCGTCGTCCTCGTCCTCCTGGTCGGCGTGGCCCTGCTCGGGAGCACGCTCGGGACGTGGGTCAGCGCCCCGGTGAGCACGGCCATCGCCGCCGACGTGGTGCGAGTCCCCGGCTCCGATGCTGCGCCGGTGATCCCCAGTGCCGGGCTCGTGGTGCTCGCCGCGGGGCTCGCGATCGGGCTCTCCGGCCGGGTGGTCCGAATCCTCGCGGCAGTCGCCGTCGCCCTGGGCGGCGCGCTGTCCGCGTTCGCTGCCGTTGAGCTCGTGCGCCACCCCGTGCGGGTCGCCGAGTCGGCCGCCGGCGACGTCACCGGGGTCCGGGCCCTCGACGGCGTGGTGAGCCTGACGCCCTGGCCGTACGTGGCGATCGTGCTCGGCCTCGTGGCGCTCGCCCTCGGCGTCGCGCTGCCGTTCCTGATGGGTCGGTGGGCGCTGGTCGGTCGACGGTACGAGCGGGAGCCGGGCGCGGCGGCGGACGGCGGTGGGGCGCCGAGCCCTGGACGGTCCGTGGCCGGGTCCCGGGTCGAGCACGTCCGGGCGATGGACGACTGGGACGCCCTCAGCCGGGGTGAGGACCCCACGGAGCGACCTGGCCGGTAGTGTGGGCGGCAGGATCCACCACGCCAAGAAGGACACCACCCATGCCGAACGACGCACACCCCGACGTGGCCGCCGAGTCGGGGCTCGATCGCACCGTTCCACCGGAGAACCTGCCCCCGATGGCCGCCTACCGCAACCACGGCAAGACGGTGGCCGGCTGGGCGCTCTTCTGGGCGCTGGTCGTCGCCTCGAGCGTGATCGCCCTCGGGTTCGTCATCCCCTCGAAGACCGTGATCATCATCGGTGGCGTGCTCGTCGTCGTCGGTCTGATCCTCGGGCAGACGCTGCGCGCGATGGGCATGGGCCAGCCGCGCACGTCCGAGTCCCGCCACGAGGCGGCTCACTAGCCGATGTCCTACCCGCCCGCACCGCCACCGAGCGACGGCGTGAACCCCTACGGCGACGACGCGTTCAGCTCGGACCCGGTGCCGCCCCGCCCGGAGCGCGCCCGGCTCGACCTGCCTCCGCAGGCCCCCGCGCAGCCGTGGAGCGCGCCCGGTCCCCGCGTGCCGCCGTGGCAGCCCGGCCCGGCGGGTCAGGCATCGCCGTACCTGCCGCAGGACGCGGTCTACAACCCGTACGGCCCGTCGATGTACATGATGAGCGCGGTCGACAACAGGTTCGGCACCTGGGCGATGGTGCTGAGCCTCATCGGCCTCTTCCTGGGGTGCGTGCCGCTCCTGGGCATCGGCCTGGGGATAGGCGCGGTGATCCAGGGTCTCAAGGGCCGGACGGCCAGCCTCCAGGGCCGGGCCACGAACCGGGGTGCCGCGACGGCCGGCGTCGTGATCGGCACCGTCTCGATCGTCCTGGGCGTCGTCTGGATGTTCGGGTTCATCGGCAGCTGGACGTCATGAGCGCTCCCGGCGTCAGTGTGCGCCGGGACCGGGTCGCGCCGCTGGTGACCGGGGCGTTGGGGGCCGCGGGCACGGTGCTCCTCGCAGTGGCGGACCCGCACGGCGGCGGGTACGGGTTCTGCCCGTTGCTGCGGCTGACCGGCTGGTACTGCCCCACCTGCGGCGGGCTGCGCACGACGCACGACCTGGCCACCGGGGATCTCGTCGGCGCGTGGTCGATGAACCCGTTGCTGACCGTCGGGCTCCCGCTCGCCGCCGTCGCGTGGGTCCTCTGGACCTACCGGTCGCTGCGCGGGCTCCCGGGCTGGACGCCGCCGGCGTGGCTGTGGTGGGCGATCGGCGTGCTGACGCTCGTGTTCGGCGTCCTGCGCAACATCGGTGCACTGCACCCGTTCCTCGGACCGTCCTGACGTCCGTGGCTTCGACCGTCCGCAGAGGTGGTGCCCAGTCCCTCTTGGGGCCAACTACGATGGACAGACACTGAGGGAGAGGCGGACCGTGACCGTTCTTGAGGAGATTGTGGCCGGGGTCCGGGAGGACCTCGCGGACCGGCAGGCGGCGGTTCCGCTCGCGGAGCTCAAGCGCCTGGCCGACGCGCAACCGTCCGCCAAGAATGCGATCGATGCCCTCCGCAAGGAGGACGCCGTCACCGTGATCGCGGAGGTGAAGCGCTCCAGCCCCTCCAAGGGCGCGCTCGCCGACATCGCCGACCCGGCCGGACTGGCCGCGGACTACGAGGCGGGCGGCGCGTCGGTGATCAGCGTGCTGACCGAGAGGCGTCGCTTCGGCGGTTCCCTTGCGGACCTCGCCGGGGTGCGGGCCGCCGTCGACATCCCGGTGCTGCGCAAGGACTTCATCGTCACGCCGTACCAGGTGTGGGAGGCGCGTGCGTACGGCGCCGACCTCGTCCTGCTCATCGTCGCCACCCTCGAGCAGACGGTCCTCACGTCGCTCACCGAGCGCATCCACTCCCTCGGCATGACCGCGCTGGTCGAGGCGCACACCGGGGAGGAGGTGGCGCGGGCCGCAGACGCCGGAGCGCGCATCATCGGGATCAACGCGCGTGACCTGCACACCCTGGAGGTGCACCGCGAGGTGTTCGCCGAGCTCGCCCCGGCGGTGCCCAGCGGCATCGTGCGCGTGGCGGAGTCGGGCGTGCGCGGAACCCACGACGTCCTCGACTACGCCCGCTCCGGCGCGGACGCCGTGCTCGTCGGAGAGGCGCTCGTCACCCAGGGGAACCCTCGGGCCGCCGTGGCCGACATGGTCGCCGCCGGTGCCCACCCCGCGCTGCGGGCGGTGCGCAGCCGATGAGCGACCCCACAGTGCTGCGCGAAGTCTCCGGCCCGTACTTCGGGCAGTTCGGCGGGAGGTTCGTCCCCGAGGCCCTGATCGCGGCCCTGGACGATCTGAGCGCCGCTTGGGACAAGGCGAAGGACGACCCGACGTTCCTGTCCGCGCTCGCCGACCTCCACCGCGACTACACCGGACGGCCGAGCCCGATCACGGAGGTGCCGCGGTTCGCCGAGCACGCCGGCGGGGTGCGGGTGTTCCTCAAGCGGGAGGACCTCAACCACACCGGCTCGCACAAGATCAACAACGTGCTCGGGCAGGCGCTGCTCACCCAGCTCCTCGGCAAGACCCGCGTGATCGCCGAGACCGGGGCGGGCCAGCACGGCGTCGCCACGGCGACGGCGGCCGCCCTGTTCGGCCTGGAGTGCACCATCTACATGGGCGAGGAGGACACGCGCCGGCAGGCCCTCAACGTCGCCCGGATGCGGCTCCTCGGCGCCGAGGTGGTCCCGGTGTCCACCGGTTCGAAGACCCTCAAGGACGCGATCAACGAGGCGTTCCGCGACTGGGTGACGAACGTCGACACCACGAACTACGTGTTCGGCACCGCCGCCGGCCCCCACCCGTTCCCGACGCTGGTGCGCGACCTGCAGAAGATCATCGGCGAGGAGGCCCGGGCCCAGCTGCTCGAGCGCATCCACCGCCTGCCGGACGCCGTTGTCGCCTGCGTGGGCGGCGGCTCGAACGCCATCGGCATCTTCCACGCCTTCCTCGACGACCCCGACGTGCGGCTCCTCGGCTGCGAGGCCGCCGGCGACGGTGTCGAGACCGGTCGCCACGCCGCGACGATCACGGCCGGCACCCCGGGCGTGCTGCACGGCGCGAAGTCGTACCTGCTCCAGGACTCCGACGGCCAGACGATCGAGTCCCACTCGATCTCGGCCGGCCTGGACTACCCGGGTGTCGGCCCGGAGCACTCCTGGCTCGCGAGCATCGGCCGGGCGGAGTACCGGCCGGTCACGGACACCGCCGCGATGGAGGCGTTCCGGCTGCTGTGCCGCACCGAGGGCATCATCCCGGCGATCGAGAGCGCGCATGCCCTCGCCGGGGCGATCACCCTCGGCCGCGAGCTCGTCGACGGCGGGGCCGACCCGGCGCGGACCGTGCTCCTGGTGAGCCTCTCCGGCCGGGGGGACAAGGACGTGGAGACCGCGGCGGCCTGGTTCGACCTGATGGACACCGAGGCCGCGAGTCCGCTGGACGACGCCAAGACCGGTGCCATCGACGACGCCGGCTACACGGCAACCGGGAGCGTGGAGAGGTGAGCGGGTCCCAGACCGCGGCCGCGATCGACGCCGCGCGCGCCCAGGGCCGCAGCGCGCTGGTCGTCTACCTGCCCGTGGGCTACCCGGACGTCGAGGGCTCGATCGCCGCGGCCAAGGCCGCCGTCGAGGCCGGCGCCGACATCATCGAGCTCGGGTTCCCGTACTCCGACCCCGGCATGGACGGTGCCGTCATCCAGCAGGCGGTGCAGGCGGCGCTCGACGGCGGCGTCCGCGCCAAGGACGTGCTGCGCGCCGTCGAGGAGGTCTCCGCCACCGGTGCGCCGACCCTCGTGATGTCGTACTACAACCCCGTGTTCCGCTATGGCGTCGAGCGTTTCGCGGCGGATCTCGCCGCGGCCGGGGGAGCGGGCCTGATCACGCCCGACCTCATCCCGGACGAGGCCGCCGAGTGGATCGCCGCGGCCGACGCGCACGGGCTGGACAAGGTGTTCCTGGTCGCCCCGAGCTCGACCACCGAGCGGCTGCACGCCACAGCGGCCGCCTGCCGCGGGTTCGTGTACGCGGCGTCGACGATGGGTGTGACGGGGGCGCGGGCGCAGGTCGG
>JAENWO010000568.1 GCA_016649925.1 Actinomycetales bacterium | reverse complement strand
GTGGGACTAGCCGGGGAGCTGCGCCCCGCCGTCGGCACGCGCCGCCGGCTCTCGGAGGCACGCCGGCTCGGCTTCACCCGCGCGATCATCCCCACCGGCTCCGACACCGCCGGCTCCTTGCCCGCGGGCCTGGAGGTGATCGAGGCCAAGAACCTCCACGAGGCAGCGGCGGCGGCCCGCAACGGGGCCCGGCGGGCGCCAATCCGGCTCGCGTAGCGGCCCATCCGGCTCGCGTAGCGGCCCATCCGGCTCGCGTAGCGGCCCATCCGGCTCGCGTACAGTGGGGGCGCGCGGCTCCGCGGAACGTAGGCATCATCAAGGGGGACCCCGGTGGCAGACTCGGCACTGCCGACACTCATGCGCGAGACCCTGCACGCCGTTGCCCCGGGCACGGAGCTGCGGGACGGTCTCGAGCGCATCCTGCGAGGGCGGACCGGCGCACTGATCGTCCTCGGCTTCGACGACATCGTCGAAAGCATCTGCAGCGGCGGCTTCCAGCTCGACGTCCCGTTCTCCTCCACCCGGCTGCGTGAGCTGGCGAAGATGGACGGCGCGATCGTGGTGGACCGCAGGGCGAGCCGGATCCTTCGAGCTGCCGTGCAGCTGCTCCCCGACTCCACGATCGAGACGACCGAGTCCGGCACCCGTCACCGCACGGCGGAACGGGCCGCGAAGCAGACCGGCTTCCCGGTGATCTCGGTGAGCCAGTCCATGCGCATCGTCGCGGTGTACGTGGGCGGTCAGCGGTACGTCCTGGAGGACTCCGACGTGATCCTGTCGCGGGCGAACCAGGCTCTGGCCACGCTCGAGCGGTACAAGGCCCGGCTGGACGAGGTCTCCGGCACGCTGTCCGCGCTGGAGATCGAGGACCTGGTCACCGTGCGTGACGTCGCCACCGTCGTCCAGCGCCTGGAGATGGTGCGCCGGATCTCCGCGGAGATCGCCGACTACGTCGTGGAGCTCGGCTCCAACGGCCGGCTGCTCGCCCTGCAGTTCGACGAGCTCATCGGCGGCGTGGGGCCGGACCTCGAGCTCGTGGTGCGCGACTATCTCGACCCCCGCAGTGCTCGATCGCTCGCGGAGGTGCTCGAGGACCTGGGCGAGCTCGACTCCACGCAGCTGATCGACCTGACCCAGATCGCCCGGGTGCTCGGCGTGGGTGGACGGGGAGGCGAGTCCCTCGACTCCGCGATCGCGCCGCGCGGCTACCGGATGCTCACGAAGGTGCCACGCCTGCCGATGCCGGTCGTCAACGCCCTCGTGGAGCACTTCGGCACGCTGCAGAAGATGCTTTCCGCCACGATCGACGACCTCGACGTCGTCGACGGCGTGGGCGCCCAGCGCGCCCGGTCCGTGCGCGAGGGGCTGTCCCGCCAGGCGGAGTCGTCGCTCCTCGAGCGCTTCGTCTGACCACCCCCAAGCACGCGAGTGCTGGCGTTTCATCTCAAATCCCGGGATATGACATGAAACGCCAGCACTCGCGTGCTCGGGGGTGTGACTCGCAGCGGTAGTTGGCGCGGTTTGGTCGTGAAGGAGGTCAGACCGCGCAGCAGGAGAGCTTGGTGACGTCGGTGGTGAAGGACTGGCAGGCGAGCTTGATCCCTTCTGCCATGGTCAGGTACGGGCTCCACATGT
>JAENWO010000550.1 GCA_016649925.1 Actinomycetales bacterium | reverse complement strand
GTGCTCGTCTACGGCGACTGCGCGGTGAACCCGGACCCCACCGCCGAGCAGCTCGCCGACATCGCGATCTCGTCCGCCCAGACCGCCGAGCTCTTCGGCATCGACCAGCGGATCGCGATGCTCTCGTACTCCACCGGTGAGTCCGGCCAGGGGGTCGACGTCGACAAGGTGCGCACGGCGACCGCGCTGGTCCGCGAGCGCCGTCCTGACCTGGACGTCGAGGGACCGATCCAGTACGACGCAGCCGTCGACGCCTCCGTCGCCAAGACCAAGATGCCCGACTCGACGGTCGCCGGGCGGGCGACGGTGTTCATCTTCCCCGACCTCAACACCGGCAACAACACCTACAAGGCCGTCCAGCGCTCAGCCGGTGCGGTCGCCATCGGACCGGTCCTGCAGGGGCTCCGGAAGCCGGTGAACGACCTCTCGCGGGGAGCGCTGGTCCAGGACATCGTCAATACCGTCGCCATCACGGCCGTCCAGGCCCAGGCGATGGACACCACGGAGGAGAGTCAGTGAGCGAGCACGTCCTGGTGGTCAACTCGGGTTCCTCGTCGATCAAGTACCAGCTGATCGACGTGGAGACCGGCCAAGCGCTCGCCGTCGGCCTCGTCGAACGGATCGGGCAACCCGTCGCAGCGATCCGGCACGACGGTCCGGACGGCCGCACCACGCTGGAGCAGCCCGTTCCCGACCACGAGGCGGGCATCGCGACGATCCTCGACCTCTTCGCCCAGCACGGCCCGCACCTGGACCCGGAGAGCATCGTCGCGGTCGGCCACCGAGTGGTCCAGGGCGGCGACCGGTTCCCCGGTCCGGCCCTCGTGGACGACGCCGTCGAGGCCGAGATCGCCGACCTGTGCACGCTCGCGCCGCTGCACAACCCGGCCAACCTCGCGGGGATCCGGGCCGCCCGGCACGCCTTCCCCGACGTGCCGCACGTCGTGGTGTTCGACACCTCCTTCCACACCACGCTGCCGCCGGAGGCGTACACCTACGCGATCGACCGGGACCTCGCGCGGCGGTACGCGATCCGCCGGTACGGCGCGCACGGCACGTCCCACAAGTACGTCGCCGAGCGCACCGCTGCGCTGCTGGGCAAGGATCCCGCCGAGACGAACGTGATCGTCGCCCACCTGGGCAACGGCGCCTCGATCACGGCGGTGCGCGGCGGCAGGTCCGTCGAGACCTCGATGGGCCTCACCCCGCTCGAGGGCCTGGTGATGGGCACCCGGTCCGGCGACATCGACCCCGCGGTGGTGTTCCACCTGCAGCGGGTCGCGGGCATGAGCACCGACCAGTCCGACGACCTGCTCAACCGTCGGTCCGGGATGCTCGGCCTGACCGGGTCGTCCGACCTGCGCGACGTGCACGCCGCCGTCGAGGCGGGCGACGCGGACGCCCTGCTCGGCCTGAAGGTGTACTGCCACCGGCTCCAGCACTACATCGGCGCCTACTACGCCCTGCTCGGGCGGGTGGATGCGCTGACGTTCACCGCCGGCGTCGGGGAGAACGACGAGATCGTCCGCCTGCGGGCGCTGACCGGCCTGGAGCACCTGGGGATCGTCGTCGACCCGGAGCGCAACGCAGGGCGCAAGACGACCGAGTGCGTGATCTCCGCGGACGGCTCGCCGATCACCGTGTTCGTCGTGCCGACCAACGAGGAGCTCGAGATCGCCCGGCAGGCAGTCGCGCTGGTGCGCGCCTGAGCCGGCGCGGCTGACTCAGCGCGGCTGGTACGGGGAGACCACGACCTCCACCCGCTGGAACTCCTTGAGGTCGGAGTAGCCGGTGGTGGCGAG
>JAENWO010000295.1 GCA_016649925.1 Actinomycetales bacterium | reverse complement strand
GTTAGGGTGTGTTAAAGAGAAGGGGGGGGGGGGGGGGGGGGGGGGGGGTTGGGGGGGGGGTGAGGCGGCGGGGGGGGGGGTGAGGCGGCTGCGGGGTGTCCGGCCCGCAGCGATAGGGTTCGGCACGTGCATCCCCAGCTCAGCGTGTCCACTCGCGGTCCCGTGCTGGTCATCGGCAGCGGGCTCCTCGGCGCGAGCATCGGCCTCGGCCTGGGCGCGCACGGTGTGCCCGTCACGCTGAGGGACTCCTCCCCGGCCGCGCTGGCACTCGCCCGCGACCTCGGGGCCGGTGCGATCGCGACGGCCGCGGACGCCGAGCCGACCCTCGTCGTGGTGGCCGCGCCGCCGGACGTCACCGCCGGTCTGGTCGCGGAGGCCCTGTGCGCCCACCCAGGGGCGGTCGTCACCGACGTCGCGAGCGTCAAGGCCGTCGTCCTGGAGGCACTGCTGGCCACGCCCGGCCTGGACCTGAACCGGTACGTCGGCTCCCACCCGATGGCGGGCCGGGAGCGCAGCGGCGCGGCGGCTGCCTCCGCTGACCTCTTCGCCGGCCGACCCTGGGTGCTGACCGAGCACGAGGGCGCCGACCCGGCCGCGGTCCTGGCCGTGCGCTCGCTCGCCGTCGACCTCGGCGCCAGCCCCGTCGAGATGGGCACCCAGGAGCACGACCGCGCGGTCGCCCTCGTCTCCCACCTGCCGCAGCTGATGGCGTCCCTGGCCGCCGCCCGGCTCGTGGACGCACCCGAGGCCGCACTCGCACTCGCCGGTCAGGGCCTGCGGGACGTCACCCGCATCGCGGCGAGCGACCCGCGGCTCTGGTCCGCGATCCTCACCGGGAACGCCGAGGCCGTGCTGGACGCGCTCCGCGGGGTGCGTGACGACCTCGACGGCCTCCTCGACGCCCTCGACCGTGCCGCACACGACGGCCCGCTGGCCCTCGGGGCGATCGCCGGGATCTCGGCCGTCATCTCCGCCGGCAACGATGGCGCGGCCCGCATCCCCGGCAAGCACGGGGGCGCGCGCAAGCGCTACGTCGAGGTCACCGTGCTCGTCCCGGACCAGCCTGGTGAGCTGGGCCGGCTCTTCACCGAGATCGGCGAGATCGGCGTGAACATCGAGGACTTCCAGATGGAGCACTCGCCCAAGCAGCGGGTCGGTCTGGCGATCGTGTCGGTGGCGCCGGGATCGGTGCGCACGCTGGAGACGGCCTTGGAGGAACGCGGATGGCGGGTGGTGAGCCAGTGAGTGAGCGCGGGCAGCGAGACGGCCTGGTGGTCGCGATCGACGGGCCGTCCGGCTCCGGCAAGTCCACGATCAGCCGGCGGGTGGCCGCCGAGCTCGGTCTGGCCTTCCTGGACACCGGCGCGATGTACCGGGCCGCCACGTGGTGGTGCGTGCGACAGGGCATCGACCTCGCCGACGTCGACGCCGTCGCCCGCGCGGTCGCCGAGCTACCCCTGACCATCGGGACGGACCCCGAGAACCCGAGCTTCGCCGTCGGCGGCGAGGACGTGTCCGTGGTCATCCGGAGCACCGAGATCTCGACGGCGGTCAGCGCCGTGGCCACGAACCTGGCGGTGCGCGCCGAGCTGCAGCGCCGCCAGCGTGGGGTGATCGAGGCCGAGCGTCATCCCGGTGGGCGCAGCGAGGGTCGCGGCATCATCGCCGAGGGTCGCGACATCACCACCGTCGTCGCGCCCGACGCCGACGTGCGGATCCTGCTCATCGCCGACGAGACGGCCCGGCTCGCCCGCCGCGCGCGTGAGGTGCACGGCGCCGAGGACGAAGCCGCCCTGGAGGCCACCCGCGACCAGGTGCTCCGGCGCGACGCCCAGGACTCGACCGTCTCGAACTTCTCCACCGCGGCCGACGGCGTCATCACCGTGGACTCGTCAGGGATGAGCCTGGAGCAGACGGTCGCGGCGGTGCGCACCCTCGTCGAGGACGTGCGATGAGCACCGACCGGCCCTCGCCAGGACAAGCGATCCGGCCGGAGCACATCAAGCGTTGGGGACCCACCTGGTCCCGCCGGGTCGGCTGGTTCCTCGCGCACGTGTGGTGGAACACCACCGTGCTCGGCGCCGACCGCGTCCCCGCCACCGGACCGGTTCTCGTCGCGTCCAACCACACGAGCGCGATCGACGGTCCGCTGCTCCACGGCGCGATCGGCCGCGGCTCGCACATCATCGTCAAGGAGGAGATGTTCTCCGGGGTGATCGGCTTCCTCCTGCGCAACGCGGGGCAGATCCCGGTGGAGCGCAAGAACGGACGGGCTGCGCTGACCACGGCGCTCGCCCTGCTCAACGAGGGCCGGCTCGTCGGCGTCTTCCCCGAGGGCACCCGCGGGCGGGGCGACGTGAGCAGCACGAAGGCCGGCATCGCCTGGCTCGCGGTGCGCTCCGGCGCGATGGTCGTCCCGGTCGCCGTGCTCGGCAGTCGGCGCACCGGCGACAAGCACGGACGTATCCCGGGGCCGCGCAGCCGGCTCTTCGTCGTCTTCGGTGAGCCGTTCGTGGCGGCGCGCCCGGAGAGGGGCACGGGGCGGGCGGCAGTCGCCGAGGCGATGGGCGTGGTGCAGGAGCAGATGAGCTCCCAGGTGCGGTACGCGATCGAGCGGACCGGCGTGAAACTGCCCGACGACAGCTCCGTCTAGGCGGTCCGCGCGGCGCTGGTTAGGCTGTGCGCCTCGCAGCGGGAAGAATGGGTGGGTGAGCCAGCCCCAGAACCCCACCGACGGCAGTGACGCGTTCGCCGGCGCCGTGGACGCCGACTCGGTGGACGCCGACTCGGTGGACGCCGACCGGACCGAGTCCCTCGACGCGCGGTACGACGTCGTCGAGACGAGTGACGACGTCCAGCGCGCCGAGGCGCTTCGCGCCGGCCTGTCCGACTACGAGCTCGACGAGGCCGACCTCGACCTCCTCGAGAACCCCGACGGCGAGGGCGGGGACACGGGCCCGGCCGGTCCACTGCCGGTGCTCGCCGTCGTCGGCCGCCCGAATGTGGGCAAGTCGACCCTCGTCAACCGCATCCTCGGCCGCCGCGAGGCCGTGGTCCAGGACACCCCGGGCGTCACGCGAGACCGCGTGAGCTACCCGGCGGACTGGGCCGGGCGCGACTTCATGCTCGTTGACACCGGCGGCTGGGAGCGCGACACCAAGGGCCTGCAGGCCCGGGTCGCGGAGCAGGCCGAGATCGCGATCGAGCTCGCCGACGCGGTGCTGTTCGTGGTCGACGCCACCGTCGGACCCACGGACACCGACGAGTACGTGGTCGACCTGCTGCGCCGCTCCGGCAAGCCGGCGCTGCTGGTCGCGAACAAGGTGGACGATCAGCGCGGCGAGGCCGACGCGGCGATGCTCTGGTCCCTCGGGCTGGGGGAGCCGTACCCGCTGTCCGCGCTGCACGGCCGAGGTTCGGGCGACCTGCTCGACGCGGCGATGGCCATCCTGCCTCGGGTCTCCGCCGTCGGGACCGCGATCCCCGAGGGCGGGCCGCGGCGTGTCGCACTGCTCGGCCGCCCGAACGTGGGCAAGTCCTCGCTGCTGAACGCCATCACCGGCACGCAGCGTGTGGTGGTCGACTCGGTCGCCGGCACCACGCGTGACCCGGTGGACGAGCTCGTCGCGCTCGGCAACCGCGCCTGGTGGTTCGTGGACACGGCCGGCATCCGCCGTCGGGTGCACCAGACGTCCGGCGCGGACTTCTACGCCTCCCTGCGCACGCAGTCGGCGCTGGAGAAGGCGGAGGTCGGCGTCGTGCTCGTCGACGCGAGCACCCCGATGACCGAGCAGGACATCCGCGTCATCCAGCAGGTCATCGACGCCGGCCGGGCCCTGGTCATCGCCTACAACAAGTGGGACCTGATGGACTCCGACCGCCGGCCGTTCCTCGAGCGCGAGATCGAGAAGGACCTCGTGCAGGTGTCGTGGGCACCGCGCGTGAACCTTTCGGCGAAGACGCGGTGGCACGTGGACCGGCTGGTCCGCGCGCTGGACACCTCGCTGGAGTCCTGGGACACCCGGGTGCCGACCGGCCGCCTGAACGCGTTCCTCGGCGAGCTCGCCGCCGCCCACCCCCACCCCGTGCGCGGCGGGAAGCAATCCCGGATCCTGTTCGCGACGCAGGCGAGCAACCGGCCCCCCCGGTTCGTCATCTTCGCCACCGGGTTCCTCGAGCCGAGCTACCGGCGGTTCATCGAGCG
>JAENWO010000557.1 GCA_016649925.1 Actinomycetales bacterium | reverse complement strand
TCGGTTCAGTCACCTACGAAGTGGCTGAGCCGTTCCGCGTACTCGGCCGTGGCGATCTCCCCGCGCGCGTACCGTCCGTCGAGGATCTCCTTGGGCGAGAGTCGCCCGGGTGGGCGGCGGGCCGGCTCACGACCGCCATCGCCGGCTCGTACCGTGAGCCACACCACGAGCGCGATAACGGCGAGGAGCAGGATCCACGTCACCCACATCCCCGCTCCCATTCCGTATCCGTATCCGTAACCCATCATGGCCTGCTCCTTCTCGCTCGTTGTGGCTCTCACCATCACAGCGCCGCCCATTGGGTCTCGTCACGGGACGATGAAGAGTCCATGAAGCGCCTCTGCGGTCCGGCTCGACCCGGTGGTGCTGGTTCGCTGACAGAGACAGCGGCATCAGCTGTCCGGGACGCCACTTCGGTGCTCACGCGGCGCTCCCCGCGACTGGTGCGCCTTCCACGATCCGCTCGACCGGGTGCTCGATGCCCCGTGTCGGGGCCGGTTCGCGTCCCCGCAGGCCCAGCGCCATGAGCAGGACGCCTACGATGGCGCCCGCGATGGCCCACAGCTGCGGCTGGGTGAGGTCCAGGAACACCTGCTCATTGATGCGAAGGAACTCGACCAGGAACCGGGCGATCCCGCTCAGGAGCAGGTACCCGCCGAAGACCACGGCTCCCGACGTCGTCCGCCGGCGGAGCATCAACAACAGCCCCGCGATGGCAACGGCGGCCAGCGCCTCGTACAGCGGCGTCGGATGCACGGGGACGTCCGTCGCGACCACACCGTTGGGGAACGACATTGCCCACGGCAGATTGCTCGGACGGCCGTATGTGCCGTCGCCGGAGAAGAAGCACCCAAGGCGGCCGACGCCGTAGGCGAGGGTGAGCGGGATCGCTGCGTCCGCCGCGACCGGGCCGAGCGGGAGCCGGTGACGGCGGATGACGACGAGTGCGGCCGTCACACCGCCGATCAGGCCGCCGTACCAGGTGAACCCCATTCCTCCCAGGTCATGCGGGCTGAGATCAGGCAGCTGCTCGAGGAGGTAGTACGCCTTGGCAGCAACGAACCCCCAGATGGTCGCCCACATCACCAGGGCGTGTGCGGAGTCCTTGGGCAGCCCACGTCGCTCGAACGCTCTCCCGAGCAGGTAGGCGCCCAGGAGTGCGGCGAGGATCTTGCTCACGCCGTAGGTCTGGATGTCGATGCCGAGGACTGAGAACAGGACGGGTCGCACGAGGCTCCGCTCCGCCCGGCTGCTGCCCGGCGTTCAAGGACTGGGTTCGATGTGATCCTGGACGTGGCAGATCAAGACCACCCCGACCGGTTCGTCAAGGTCTGATGAATCCGGCCGGCCCGCGTGCGAGCCGTCAGGCGCGCTGAGGGAGCTCAGAACGGCTGGAGAAGACGGCGGTCCGTCATCGGCGGTCGAGACATCTTCAGGAAACCTTGACGGGTCCGCAACCCGATCTGGACGGGACCCGAGCAAGCGTCTGAGCTAGCCGGGCGGGCAGGTCGCCCGGCGTGACCAGGGCGGTGCCGGCAATGGACGGGCGGCCCGAGGGATGGAGAGCCATGGGAAGCGGAAGAGTCGACGTAGCGACCCGGCCCAAGCGTGCTGACGGCGTGCCGGCCCTGGCCCGGATCGGTCGCGGACCCGGGCCGACAGGCTCGCTGGAGTTCGTGACCATCGGGTCCGCGACGCTCGCCGGTC
>JAENWO010000582.1 GCA_016649925.1 Actinomycetales bacterium | reverse complement strand
CGTCCCGGCGCCCACCTGGGCACGTCCACCGACCTCCTGCCGGGCGCGGGAGATCGCCGCCAATGCTCCCGGGGTGGTCAGCGAGACCTCCACGAGACCGACACCCTCCTCGACGAGGGTCACCACGGTGCTCAGCACGGCCTCCGGAGTCGCGCCGTGCCCGCGGACGATCGCCACCAGCCGCTGCTCGCGCAACCGGTCCGCGACGCGTGCGCCGGGAGCCTCCTGTGCCTCCGAGCCGCCGTCGGTCATCGCCGCACCACGGGCTCACCGAGCGCGGCCACCGCATCCAGGGCGGTGGCCAGGAGCTCGTCCAGCAGCGCGGCGGCCACCGCGTCCAGCCGGGGCGAGGCGGGCTCGCGGACCACGACCGAGTCGATCACCCCGCGCCGGCGCAGCACCTCCTTGCAGAAGGCCGCCCCGCCGTACTGGTCCTCCATGGAGACCAGGGGCAGCAGCACGCGGTGCAGGGCGTGGGCACGCTCGCGGTCACCGGCCTCCAGGGCCCGCCAGAGGGCGGCGTGCAGGTCGGTGAACTCGCAGCCCGGCATGGTCCCGCACAGCCCGCGCGGGTACTCGTCGAGCAGGTAACGGGCGCCCTTGCCGCCCATCACGCCGTCGATCACGCCGCTGTCGTCGCCGAGCACCTCGCTGATCCGCTGGCTCGAGGCGAGCGTCTCCTCCTTGACCCAGGAGACCGCGTCGACCTCGCGGGCGAGGGCGAGCAGCTGGGCGGCGGACATCGGTGTGCCCGCCGGGCCCTCGGCGTTCTGCACGAACACCGGGACCCCGGCGGCCTCGGCGATCACCCGGAAGTACTCGGTGACCTCGGGCCCGGTGGCGCGCCGGATGTACGGCGGCATCGCGATCACCGCGTCCGCACCGACCCGGCCGGCATGCTCGGCGAAGACCCTCGCCTGCGCGGTCGACGGTCCGGTGACACCCGCGACCACGGGGACGCGCCCGGCGCAGACCGAGACCGTGGTCTCGACCACGCCGCGGCGCTCGTCGTCGTTCAGCGTGTAGAACTCGCTGACGTTGACCGGGGTGACCAAGCCGTGCGCGCCGGCGGCGATCGTGAACTCCACGACCCGCGCGAGGGCGTCGTGGTCCGCCTCACCGGAGGCGGTGAACGGCGTGACCGGGATCGAGTAGATGCCCCGGAAACGCTCGCCGCTCATCGCGCGGCCTTCCGCGAGAGGCGCAGCTCCTCGGGCAGCTCCCATGCCGACGCCGCAGTCTCGAGGTCGTGCGCGAGCTCGTCCTCGTCGAGCATGTGCGGGTCCCCTCCATAGGGGGCGGGCCCCGAGCCGCCGACGAGGAAGTCGAAGTCGGCACCCTGGTCGGCCTGGAGCACGTGGTCGACGTAGAGCCGGCCGTAGCCGCGGGTGATCTCCGGGTGGCAGACTCCGGGCGCCTCGGCGCGCTCCGCGTCGCGGCGGGCCAGCTCGGCCTCGGCGACCTCGAGGGTCACGGTGCGCCCCGGAACGTCCACGCTGATCCAGTCCCCG
>JAENWO010000270.1 GCA_016649925.1 Actinomycetales bacterium | reverse complement strand
CGGCGACACGGCGATCGCCGCCGACGGGTCACGGCGACACGGCGATCGCCGCCGACGGGTCCCCGAGGCTCCGGACGAGCTCGTCGACGGCGGCGAACGGGCCCATCCCGGAGACCACGTGGTCCTCGACGAAGAGGGCGTCCGTGGCGAGCCATCACAGCCCGACGACGACCGCCACAACGAGCACCCGGGCCACCAGCCGGACGGCCAGGTTGCGACGGGTTCCGCCCGCCGGGACGCGCGCCGGGCCCGTTCCCCGGGATGGCGGACGGGATGGCGGACGGGATGGCGGACGGGACGGCGGACGGGACGGGCGCCGGGACCGCTCAGAGCCAGACGACGCCGCTCGGGTCGACCCGCAGCCGCACCTCGTCGCCGACCGCGACGTCCCGCACGCCGTCGGCCACCCCCCGCTGCTCCCCCCAGTCCGGCAGGTCGACCGTCACCGTGGTCCGGCCGCGGGAGAACCCGACGCCCGTCACGCGGCCGGTGAGCGTCCGCGCGCCGGGCAGGCCCCCGGGCAGGCCCCCGGGCAGGTCCCCGGACAGGTCCCCGGACAGGTCCCCGGGCGCCGAAGCCCGAGCCGGAGCCGCATCGCCGCCGTCGGCCACCACGAGGGCCTGGGGCCCGAGGGCGAGGTCCCGGCCACCGCGGGGCACCACCCGGTACCCCAGGAACCGGGCCACGTCCGCGTCGGCGGGAGCCGCCCACAGCTGCGCGGGGCTCCCGACCTGCACGAGCCGGCCGGCCCTCATCACCGCGACCCGGTGCGCCACGGTGAACGCCTCGTCGTGATCGTGCGTGACGTACAGGGCCGTGGTCTCGGTCCGGCGCAGGATGTCGTGCAGGTCCGAGGCGAGCCGTTCGCGCAGCGCACGGTCCAGCGCGGACAGCGGTTCGTCCAGGAGCAGCAGCCGGGGGCGCGGCGCGAGCGCCCGGGCGAGGGCCACCCGCTGCTGCTCGCCCCCCGACAGCGTCGTGATCGCCCGGCGCCCGTAGCCGGCGAGACCGACGAGCTCGAGGAGGGCGTCCACCCGCTCGCGGCGGCGCACCGCCGGGACGTGCGCCATCTGCAGCCCGAACGCGATGTTCCCCGCCACGTCGCGGTGGCCGAAGAGCTGGCCGTCCTGGAACATCAGCCCGAAGCCGCGGCGGTGGACCGGCACCGGGGCCAGGTCCTCCCCCGCCCAGCGGACGGTGCCCGCTGCGAGCGGCTCGAGCCCGGCGACGGCGCGCAGCAGGGACGACTTCCCGCAGCCCGACGGCCCGAGCAGGGCGACCACCTCACCGGCGGCCACGTCCAGGCTCACGCCGTCCACCGCCGTCGTCGGCCCGCCCGCGCCGGGATAGCTCACGCGCGCACCCTCGATGCTCAACCCGCTCACTAGAACTCCCCCGTCCTCGTCCCGCCCAGCCGCTCGGCCAGTGCCATGATCGTGGCGGTGATCAGCGCGAGCACCACGGACGCCGCCAGCGCCATGCCGTAGTTCTCCGGTCCCGGGCGCCCGATCAGCCGGAAGATGACCACCGGCAGCGTGGGCCGGTCCGGGCGGGCGAGGAACGACGTCGCCCCGAACTCCCCCAGCGAGACGGCGAACGCGAACCCGATCGCCAGGCCCAGGGAACGCAGCAGGAACGGCCCGTCGACTGCCAGGAGCACCCGCCCGGGCGCCGCACCCAGGACGGCCGCCGCCTCACGCAGCCGGGGGTCGATCGCGCGCAGCACCGGCAGCACCGTGCGCACCACGAGCGGGATCGCGACCACCGCCTGCGCGATGGGGATCAGGACGAGCGAGCCCCGCAGGTCCAGCGGAGGGGCGTTGAGCGTGATCAGGAACCCGAACCCGACCGTCACGGCGGAGACCCCGAGCGGCAGCATGAACAGCGCGTCCAGCCACCACACCGCCCGGCGGGCAACCCGGTTGCGGGGCCGACGGGAGACCACGAGGGCCACGAGCGCGCCCAGGACGACGGCGAGCACGGTCGCGTCCACAGCGATCCGCAGGGAGTTCGCCGCCGCCTCCCATACCGTGACGCTCAGGGTGTTCGCGCCCCCCGTGGTGCCGAGGTTCACGTAGTTGTCCAGGCCCCACCCGGCCCGCGTGCGGAAGGACCGCAGCAGCAGGTTCCCCAGCGGGAGGGCGAGCAGGCCGAGGACGACGGCGGCCGTCACCAGGGCGGGCAGTGCGTCCGCCCCGGGACGTCCCCGTGACCAGAGCCGGAGCCGACGGGCCTCGTGCCGCTCACCGTGGAGGTGCAACGCCCGCTCGCGCCCGGCGCGCGCCCGGGAGAACACCGCGAGCGCCAAGCCCACCACGACGAGCTGCACGACGGAGAGCACGGCGGCCCCGCGCAGGTTGAGGAACTGGGTGGTCTGGATCCAGATCTCCGTCTCGATCGTGCCGAACTGGATGCCGCCGAGGACGAGGACGACGCCGAACGCCGTCGAGCAGAACAGGAAGACCACCGAGGCGGCCGAGACGATGGCCGGCGTGAGGGCCGGCAGCGTCACGGACAGGAACGCCCGCCACGGCGGTGCGCCGAGCGCCCGGGCGGCCTGCTCCGCGCGCGGATCGAGCCGTTCCCACAGCCCGCCCACGGTGCGCACCACCACGGTGTAGTTGAAGAACACCAGGGCCGCGACGATCGCTTCGAACGTGCCGTCCAGGCCGAGGAAGCCGAGCGGCCCACCCTCGACGAGGAGGGAGCGGAACGCCACGCCGACCACCACGGTGGGCAGCACGAACGGGATCGTCACGAACGCCCGGACGAGGCCGCGGCCGCGGAACGTGCGCCGGTACAGGACGTAGGCGCCGGGGATCCCGAGGACGACGGCGAGCGCCGTGCCGAGCACGGCCTGCACCAGGGTGAGCCGGATGATCCGCCAGGTGCGGGGCTCGGCGAACGTCTCGCCGAAGCCGCTCAGGTCCAGCGCGCCGTCGGTGACGAAGCCCCGGACGATCAGCGCGGCGACGGGCCAGGCGAAGAAGACGGCGAGGAACGCCAGCGGGAGTGCTCCCGCCAGCGTCCACACGGCTCCTCGCAGCGACCGCACGCCGCCCCTCACCCCTCGCCCGTCCGGCGACCCGGCGACCCGGCGCCTCAGCCGATGACCGTCGCGGTCCAGGTGCGGATCCACTCGTCGCGGTTGGCGTCGATCTGCGCCGGCGACACGGTGAACGGCTCCGGGGCGAGCGGCGCGAACTGCGCCCACGACGCGGGCAGCTCGATGGAGTCGTCGACCGGGTACATGTACATCTGGTTCGGGATGTCGGCCTGGAACTGCGCGCTCAGCAGGAAGTCGACGAACGCGCGGGCACCCTCCGGGTTGTCCGCGCCGGCCAGGACGCCGGCGTACTCGACCTGCCGGAAGCAGGTGTCCAGCAACGCACCCGTCCCAGCCACCGTGTCCCCCTCCGCCACCTCGGCAGCGGGCGAGGTGGAGTAGGACAGCACGATCGGGCGCGGGCCCTGGCCGGAGGACCCGGAGAAGTCCACCGAGTAGGCATCCGACCAGCCGTCCACGACCTTCACGCCGTTCGCCTTCAGCCGCGCCCAGTAGTCGGCCCAGCCGTCCTCACCGAAGGCGCCGACCGTGGCCAGCAGGAACGCCAGGCCGGGCGAGGACGTCGCCGGGTTCGTCACGACCAGCAGGTTGGAGTACTCGGGCTTCGTCAGGTCCTCCAGGGTCACGGGCTCGGTGAGGCCCTGCTCGGCGAACCAGGTATGGTCCACGTTCAGACAGACGTCGCCGACGTCGACGGGCGTCAGGGACCCGGAGTCGTCGACCGCGTACGGGGCGGCGCTCGCCGGGAGGCCGGCCGGCGGGTAGGACTCGAACACCCCCTCGCCGATCGCGCGGGTGGCGAAGGAGTTGTCGATGCCGTACGCGACGTCACCGAGCGGCGCGTCCTTGGTGAGGATCAGCTGGTTGACGAGGGCACCGCCGTCACCGGGTGCGCTCAGCTCCACCAGGTAGCCACTGGACTCCTCGAACGCCGCGAGCACGTCGTCCGAGACCGCGAACGAGTCGTGGGTGACCACGCGCACTACGCCACCCCCGGCGTCGCCGTCCCCGCTGCTCCCCGGGCTTCCCGTCAGGGAGCAACCGCTCAGTGCCAGCATCGCGGCCGTGGCGAGCACCGCCGTCGTCCTTCTTGTGTTTCGTGTCATGCCGTCCTCCTCAACGAATATTGAGAAGGGGTCCGCGGCGCGCGTGGGCGCGCCACGGGAGAGAAGCTCGACTCCCTTCGCCGGTGCTAGCCGGAGCAGGTTCGAGGGTCTGCGGCTGCCCGCACTCTCAGCGCCCTGCCACCGGATCCTCCCGCGACGGGCGCTCCCCTGTCGTTCACCTCCACGCTACACCGCGGCCCGGGTCGTGGAGCATGCGGCCCGGGTCGTGGAGCATGCGGCCCGGGTCGTGGAGCATGCGGCCCGGGTCGTG
>JAENWO010000288.1 GCA_016649925.1 Actinomycetales bacterium | reverse complement strand
TGAACGGGTGGGCAGCACGCGCCGGCAATCGGTGGACAAGACAGTGATGGGCGCCTGATAGCGCAGGCTCCTATGAGGTCACGTCGATCGCGAGCAGGTGCAACGGGGCCAGCGCCCTACCAACCGACACATCGCGTTCAGGACACGAAGTCAGTCAGTCGCTGAGTCAGACCCGCGGTGCGCTGGCCCCACTCATCATTCTCACTGTCAGTCGCGGGAGGCGACGAGCCCCTGGCGCACGATGTCCCGGTAGAGCTCCTCCACCGGACGGTTCCACGCCTGCGCGGCCTGTGGGAACAGGGACGTCTCCGTCATGCCGGGGGCGACGTTGACCTCCAGGAACCACGCCACGCCGTCGGCGTCGATGATCATGTCGGTTCGGGAGAGGTGGCTCAGCCCGAGGGTCCGGTGGGCCAGCACGGCGAGCTCGTCCGCCGCGAGTCTTTGCTCCGCTGTGAGCCGGCCGGGTACGAAGTACTCGGTCCGTCCGGGGTTGTAGCGCGCGTCGTAGTCGTACGGGCCGTCCGTGACGATCTCCACCGCGGGGAGGGCCACGGGGCCGTCGCCCAGGTCGACGACGGAGACCGCCACCTCCGTCCCGGTCACCGCGCGCTCGATGAGCGCGATCTCCCCGTAGGAAAAGCAGGAGACCATCGCCTGAGGCAGCTGCTGGGCCTGGGTCACGAAGGTGACACCGAGGGCTGAGCCTCCGTGCGCCGGTTTCACGACCAGCGGGAGCGGCAGGCGCTCGAGCACCATGTCGAGCACCGCCCGGGCGCCGACCTCGCGGAACAGGCTCTGCGGCAGCGTCGCGAACGCCGGCGTGCACGCGCCCGCCCGGGCGAGCAGCGTCTTGGCGACCGGCTTACTCCACGCGATGCGGGATCCGGCAGAGTCGGTGCCGACGTAGGGCAAGCCCACCAGCTCGAGCAGGTCGCGGATCGATCCGTCCTCGCCCGTGGAACCGTGCAGAAGGGGCCAGACGACGTCGGGCCGGGCGGAGGTGAGGTAGCTGAGGAGACCGGCGTCGACGTCGCGGACTTCCACGGATACCCCGTGCGAGCGCAGCGCCTCGGCGACGCGGCGACCGGACCGGATCGAGACGTCGCGTTCGTGCGAGAGGCCGCCGGCGAGGATCAGGACGTGCAGCGGCTCGGTCGTGGTATCGGCGGAGCCGGCCCGACCAGCGGTGGGGGCGGCGTCGGGCAGGGGAGCGAGAGCGTCTCTCATCGTCGTCCTCAGGTCTGGTTCGGTGCGGGCGCTTGAGTTCCGGCGATCACGCGGTCGTGACCGGTGCCGAACATCTGCACCAGATCGAGCTCGCCGTTGACGACGTTCGCCAGGCGGCGCACACCCTCGTGGATGCGTGCGGGGGTGGGGTAGCAGAAGGAGAGCCGCATGTGGTCGTGCCCCTGGCCGTCGGCGTAGAACGCGGTCCCGGGCACGTACGCGACCAGCTCGGTCACCGCGCGCGGCAGCATCGCCTGGGCATCCAGGCCGTCGGGCAGCTGGACCCACGTGTAGAAGCCGCCGGCGGGCACCGTCCACGACGCCGCTGGCAGGTGCTCCCCGAGCGACGCGATCATCGCGTCCCGCCGCTCGCGGTACACCTCCCGGTAGGACTTGATCTGAGCGCGCCAGTCGCACGTCTGCAGGTAGGTGGAGACTGAGAGCTGGCTCATCATCGACGGGCACAGGATCGCTGACTCGCTCGCCAGCACCAACCGCTCCCGGACGGCGTGCGGAGCGAGCGCCCAGCCCACGCGATATCCCGGGGCGAACGTCTTGGAGAACGAGCCGAGGTAGACCACCGCGTCCGGGTCGAGGGAGTGCAGCGCCGGCAACGGGTCGCCGTCGAACCCGAGCAGTCCATACGGGTTGTCCTCGAGCACGAGCACGCCGTGGCGCTTGGCGATCTCGACGATCCGGGGCCGGCGCTCGGCGCTCAGGCTCACGCCAGCGGGGTTGTGGAAGTTCGGGACCGTGTAGAGCAGCTTCACCTTGCGACCCTCGGACCGCAGCCGGACGAAGGTGGCCTCGAGCGCTTCCGGGATGAGGCCATCGGCGTCCATCGGGACATGGACGACGTCGGCCTGGTACGCACGGAAGACCCCGAGCGCACCGACGTAACTGGGCGCCTCCACGACGACCACGTCGCCGGGGTCGACGAAGATCCGGGTGACCAGGTCGAGGGCCTGCTGCGATCCGGTGGTTACCACGACGTCGTCCGAGTGGGCGGAGATGCCCTCGAGCGCCATCACCTCGAGGATCTGCTCACGCAGGCCCTCGTCACCCTGACCGGAGCCGTACTGCAGGGCGGCGGCGCCGCGCTCGATGAGCAGCTTGCGGGTGACGTCGGCGATCGTCTCCATCGGGAGACCGGCGAGGAACGGCATGCCACCGGCGAGCGAGACCACCTCGGGCCGGTTCGCGACGGCGAACAGGGCGCGGATCTCCGAGGACTTCATCCCGTGGGTGCGCTCGGCGTAGTTCGCGAACCAGGGGTCCAGGCGCGTGCCGCGGACCGGGGCAGAACCCTCAGGGACCGGGGCAGAACCCTCGCGGACCGGGGCAGAACCCTCAGGGACCGGGCCGGCGGCCTCACGGGCTGGGACGTCTTCGGAACCGGCGGCGACGGCGGAGGCGGTCCCTGCGGAGGCGGTCCCGGCGGTCCCGGATCCAGCACTCATCGAAGCCTCCCTCACCTGATCGCCGGCCGAACGCAGGACGACCCCCCGAGTCTGTCACGACTCGTGGGGCCGACGCGTCAGCCGGTCACCCCGCGGCACCGGCGTTGCGCGCGCTGCTCAGGTGTGACTCACCGTTGAGAATGGCGGCTCCTTTGACGGCTAGGAATGTCGGGTTCGGCTGATCCCCATGACGCGTCGCGGTGCGGCGGGCTGGGTGTGTCCAGGCATCCAGCGGGCAGGACTGGGAGCGTGGCCAAGGCTACCTGCGACGTCGATGCGCGTCGCGTCTGGTCAACGAGGCCCGCCTTGTAGGCGGTGAACACGGTCGACGCTGCCCGCCTCAGGTAACATTTCTGTTTCCAGCAATAGACGCATCGAGTAGGTGAGACCCATGACCGCGATAGCAGGTCGGGTGCTCCCTCGTCACGGCCGTACGGTCCACCCGACCTAGGTGACCCAGAGAGCGCCCAGCGGCATGTCGAAAGGCGCTTTCATGTCAGTCTCCCCCTCACCTCTCCCGCGATCCGTCATCATCACCATGCTCCGTGCCGCCGGCTGTGTCTTTGCCGAGGACGAGGCGCAATTGCTCATCTCCGCGGCACGGACGCCGGCCGACCTTGCCGCCATGGTGAACCGGCGTACCGTCGGCGTGCCCTTGGAGCACATCCTCGGCTGGGCGGAGTTCTGCGGCCTGCGGATAGCCGTGGACCCCGGGGTCTTCGTGCCCCGCCGCCGCACCGAGTTGCTCGTCCGCCACGCCGTTGCACTTTCCCGGCCACGTGCTGTCGTCGTTGACCTGTGCTGCGGCTCGGGCGCGGTGGGGGCCGCGCTGGTCTCCGCCGTCCCTTCAGTCGAGCTGTACGCCGCCGACATCGATCCCGCCGCGGTTCGGTGTGCCTGTGGCAACCTGGCCGCCGGCGGCGGCCTGGTGTTCGAAGGTGACCTCTTCGAGCCGCTTCCCGCCACGCTGCGGGGCCGCGTCGACGTCCTGGTCGCCAACGCACCCTACGTACCCACCGAGGCGATCGGGCTGCTGCCCCCGGAGGCCCGCATACACGAGCCGCAGGCGGCGCTCGACGGTGGTACGGACGGGCTTGACGTCCTGCGGCGGGTGATCGCCGCGGCGCCACTATGGCTGGCACCGGGCGGCCACCTGCTGGTCGAGACGAGCGAGCGCCAGGCGCCGCAAGCCGTCGAAACCTTCGCCCGCAACGGGCTGATCCCGCGGGTGGTCAGTTCCAGCGAGCTGAACGCCACCGTCGTCATCGGAACCAGGCCCGCCGTCCAGAGTGGACCGCGCGGCTAGCCCTGTCCTTCGGACATGAGTAATCGGTGGGTCATCTTGTCGGGGGTCGACGTCGAGGAGGCCCAGCAGTCGCCTCTGCAGGTCGGCGGGGTTGGAGGGTGATGGCTGGGGTTCCGTTGCGGATCGGGAGCCACGACTGACTGACACCGTTGGCTCTAGCTTCGCGGTGGCCACGCACGGATGAGACCCGCGAGTGGGGCCTACCAAGTCGTCACGTTCCGGGCCGTCCGCGCCTTCCCCACAACCGACGTCAGACGCAGCACCTGGGGCGAGATCAGCTGCCTCAGCGACGAGGTGGGGATTGGGGTGGCCGCTCCAACGTGCGGACGCTG
>JAENWO010000446.1 GCA_016649925.1 Actinomycetales bacterium | reverse complement strand
TCCCGCTCGCGGTGCCGAGCTACGTCGCGGCGTACGCCTGGGTCTCGGTGGTGCCCGGCGTGACCGGTTTCCTCGGGACCTGGCTGGTCCTGACCGCCTGCACGTACCCGTACGTCTTCCTGCTCGCGATGGCGGCACTGAGCGGCGCGGACCCCTCGCTCGAGGAGATCTCACGCTCGCTCGGGCGCGGGGCGCTGCGCACCGCCGTCAGCGTCACGGCACGCCAGATCCAGCCGGCCGTCGCCGCGGGCGCCCTGCTCGTCGCGCTCTACGCGCTCAGCGACTTCGGCACCCCCTCGCTCCTGCGCTACGACGTGTTCACCCGCGTCATCCACACCTCCTACCGGGCCTCGTTCGACCGCACACCGGCCGCCGTGCTCTCGCTCGTCCTCGTCGCGATCACGGTCGCCCTCACTGTGGCCGAGTCGCGCAGCAGGGGCCGGGCCGAGCACGCCCGGGTCGGCGCCGGTTCGCCCCGGGCCGCGCGGACCGTCCGGCTCGGCCGTGCCACGCCCCTGGCGCTGGCCGCCATCGGTTCGGTGGCCGCCGTCTCCCTCGGCTACCCGGCCGTCGTCCTGGGCTACTGGGTCTCGCGGGGGCAGTCCGCGGGCGTCGCGTGGGACCGGCTGGTCCCCGCGGGCACCTCGACCTTGTGGGTGGCGCTGCTCGGCGCGGTGGCGGCCACGGCGCTCGCGGTCCCCGTCGGTGTCCTGGCCGCGCGCTACGCGGGCCGGGGCGGGCGGCTGCTCGAGCACGCCACGTACGCCGGTCACGCCCTGCCGGGTCTCGTGGTCGGGCTCGCCCTGGTGTTCTTCGGTGTGCGCTACGCCGCGCCGGTCTACCAGCGCACCCCGCTGCTCGTCCTCGCGTACGCCGTGCTGTTCATGCCGGCCGCGATCGGCTCGGTGCGGGCCGCGGTGGCGCAGAGCCCGCGGCGCCTGGAGGAGGTCGCCCGCTCCCTCGGGCGCCGCCCGGCGGCGGTCCTTCGCGACGTGACGCTGCCCCTGGCCGGTCCCGGCATCGCCGCGGGCTTCGCCCTGGTCATGCTCACCGTGATGAAGGAGCTGCCCGCCACGCTCCTGCTGCGCCCCACCGGGATGGACACCCTCGCCACCCGCCTGTGGACGGAGACCGGCGTCGGCTCCTACGCCGCTGCCGCACCCTACGCCGTCGCCCTCGTGCTGCTCGCGGCGGTGCCGACGTTCCTGCTCTCGCGGGTGCAGGCGAAACTCGTCGGCCCGGAGCGCGCCACACTTGTCCTCGACGACCTGGGAGGCGATCGGTGAAGGGGCTGGAGATCCGGGGGCTGCGCAAGTCTTTCGGGACCACCGAGGTGCTGCGCGGTCTGGACCTCGACGTGCCGTCGGGGGCCTTCGCGGCGGTCCTCGGCTCGTCGGGCTGCGGGAAGACGACCCTGCTGCGGATCGTCGCCGGGTTCGAGGACGCCGACGGCGGGGAGGTCCGGATCGGGGGGCGGACCGTGGTGGGACCCGGCACGACGCTGCCGCCCGAACGGCGCAGGGTGGGAGTCGTCCCACAGGAGGGGGCCCTCTTCCCGCACCTGAGCGTCGCGGAGAACGTCGCCTTCGGGTTGCCCCGCCGCGGGCACGGCAGCTCCCGGCACCGCCGGGACCGCGTCGACGAACTGCTCGCGCTCGTGGGGCTCGCGCACCTCAGCGACCGCATGCCCGCCCAGCTCTCCGGCGGCCAGCAGCAGCGCGTCGCCCTGGCCCGTGCGCTCGCCCCGGACCCGGACGTCGTCCTGCTCGACGAGCCCTTCTCCGCACTCGACGCGGGGCTGCGCGCCTCCGTGCGCGAGGACGTCCGCGCCGCCCTGTCCGCGACCGGTGCCACGGGCCTGCTCGTCACGCACGACCAGGAGGAGGCGCTGAGCATCGCGGACCTGGTGGCCGTCGTGCGCGGCGGCGTCGTGGTGCAGTCCGCCACCCCGAAACGCCTCTACGAGGCCCCGGCCGACCTCGCCGTCGCGACGTTCGTCGGGGAGGCCGTCGTCCTGTCGGCGGAGGTTCACGACGGCGTGGCACAGACCCTGTTGGGCCCGCTGCCGCTGTTGCGCGGCGAGGCCGGGGCCTCCGGTCCGGGGCGGGTGGCCCTACGGCCCGAGCAGGTCCGGATGGTCCGCGCCGGTCGCGGCGTCCCGGCGCGCGTGGTCGGCACGGTGTTCTACGGGCATGACGCCACCGTGCGGCTGCACGTGTCGGGCCCGGACGGTCCGGTCGCGGTGCAGTGCCGCACGCAGGGTCCCGTTCCGACCGAGCCGGAGGTCGGGATCGTGGTCGCGGGACCGGTGTCCTTCTACCCGGACGCCTGAGACGTCCGCCGGGGACGTGGGGCTCAGGCCCGACGGCGCCACCACGTCGCGAGCGCCGCGAGGGCGCTGATCAGGCCGATCAGCTCGGCGAGGAACGCCGTCGTCTGGGTGTATCCGAAGAACGGCTCGTGGACCCCCATCAGCCCGACCGTCGCCGACAGCAGGAACGCCCCGAGCGTAAAGGCGCAGAACCCGGCCGCGGCCAGCAGCCAGATCGGGTGGTGCCACATCAGGACGGCGACGCCGAGGAACAGCCCACCGATGCCGTTGAGCAGGAACAACGGCCCGATGACGTCGATCGTGTTGAAGCCGTCGAAGTACAGGAACAGGTGGACGGCGGCGGAGACCAGCACCCCGAGGGCGG
>JAENWO010000080.1 GCA_016649925.1 Actinomycetales bacterium | reverse complement strand
GATGCGGATGTCGCGGGCCAGGGCGGTGGCGGTGAGTCCTGGGGGCTCGCCGTCGGACGCTCGGACCGTCAGACTGTCCGGGTGGACCTGCCGATCGAACTCCCCGTCAGCCCGATGCTCGCGAAGGCCGTCAAGGAGGTGCCCGCACAGGACGCCGTCGAGGGCGGCTACTCCTACGAGCCGAAGTGGGACGGCTTCCGGTGCATCGTGCTGCGCGACGGCGACGACGTCGAGCTGGCGAGCCGGGGGAGCAAGCCCCTCACGCGGTACTTCCCGGAGATCGTCGACGCCGTGCTCGAGCACCTACCCGCGCGGTGCGCCGTCGACGGGGAGATCGTCGTCCGCTCGGGCGCGCCGGGCGGGCAGAAGCTGGACTGGGAGGCGCTGGCGCAGCGGATCCACCCCGCCGAGTCTCGCGTGGCCAAGCTCTCCGTCGAGACGCCGGCCGAGCTCATCGCGTTCGACCTGCTCGCGCTCGGCGACGACGACCTCACCGGTGAGCCGTTCGCTGTCCGCCGCGAGCGGCTCGAGGAGGCTCTGAGCATGCTGGCCCCCGACGCACCGATCCACCTCACCCGCGTCACCCGGGACGCCGACCTCGCCCGGGACTGGTTCGCGCGGTTCGAGGGCGCCGGTCTCGACGGCGTCGTCGCCAAGCCGCTCGCGCAGCCCTACCGGCAGGGCAAGCGCACCATGCTCAAGATCAAGCACCACCGCACGGCGGATGCCGTGGTAGTGGGCTACCGCGTGCACAAGTCCGGCTCCGGGGTCGGCTCCCTGCTGCTCGGCATGTACACCGACGACGGCGCGCTTGTGAACGTCGGCGGCATCGCCGCCTTCACGAATGCCCGCCGGCTCGAGCTGGTGGACGAGCTCGCGCCCCTCGTCGCACGGGACGAGAGCGGTGAGGTGGTGCGCGGCGAGACGGACCGCTCGCGGTTCAGCGCGAACAAGGACGTCAGCTTCGTGCGGCTCCGCCCCGAGCGGGTCGTCGAGGTGGCGTTCGACCAGCTCGAGGGCGCCCGCTTCCGGCACGCCGTGACGTTCCTGCGGTGGCGGCCGGACAGCGAGGCGCGCTCGTGCACGCTGGACCAGGTGGAGCGCGCCGTCGGGTACGACCTGGACGCCGTGCTGGAGCGCTGACGGCCGCTGGAGCGAACGCGCTGAGGCAGCTGGCCTCTGCGGCTGATGGTGGGCTCGCACCGGGGGACCTGTCCCAGGCGCAGGTCGAGCTCGCGGACATCCTCGTCTCCAACGAAGCCATCGACCTGGCGGTCAAGGGGATGATGGACTCCGTCACCTTCACAATCGACGGATCATCGCTCTCGACGTTCACGGCGTCACCGGCTCAGCCCTCCATACGCTTGCGGGAGGGCTGCACCCGGGGCGGCTCGCCAGGCATTTTCGGGTACTCCGGCGGGAACGGCATCTCGCCGAGGCCGTCCGCCACGTCGCGGTCCCAGAGGGCGATCGCCGTCGCTACGTCGCCCGTGGCGTCGTCGATGCCGGCCCACGCGTCGCCGTCGGCGGCGACGATCGCGGGCACGGTGCGCACCGTGAAGTCGTGCGGTGAGACGTCCCGCAACTGCTCCCAGCGCACCGGCATCGACACCGGTGCCCCGGGCAGGGGACGGGGGCTGTAGGCCGACGCGATAGTGCGGTCGCGGTTCGCCTGGTTGAAGTCGACGAACACCTTCTCCCCGCGTTCCTCCTTCCACCACGCCGACGTGACGAGCTCGGGCATCCGCCGTTCGAGCTCCCGGGCGATGCCGATCACCCCGTGGCGCACGTCGAGGAACTCGTGCGTGGGCGCGACCCGGGCGTACACGTGCACGCCGCGGTTGCCACTCGTCTTGACCCACGGCGTGAGACCGAGCTCCTCCATCAGCTCCTTGAGGCCGAGGGCCGCCTCCACCGCGTCGAGGAAGCCCCGGCCGGGCTGCGGGTCGAGGTCGATCCGCAGTTCGTCGGGATCGTCGTTGTCCGCCGAGCGCACCGGCCAGGGGTGGAACGTCACGGTGTTCATCTGCACCGCCCAGACGGCGGTGGCAGTCTCGTCGATGACGAGCTGCGGGTGCTTGCGCCCCGAGGGGTACGTACACATCACGGTGCGGGCCCACTCCGGCACGCCCTTGGGCGGGTTCTTGGAGAAGAACTCCTCGCCCTCGACACCCTCGGGGAACCGTTGGAGCGTCACGGGTCGGTCGCCGACCGCGCGCAGGAAGCCCTCGCCGACGGCGGCCACGTACTCCGCGAGCTCCCACTTCGTCACACCGACGTCCGGCCACATCACCCGGTCCGGGCTCGAGACGCGCACCCGGCGCTCGCCGTGCGGCCCGGGTACCTCCATCACCTTCGCCGAGGACGCCATGGGCACGAGACTAGGCCCCGGTGCCGTCCCGGCACGAGGGACGCCACCGGGGCCCGGTGCAGCGACGCGCTCAGACGCTCAGCGAGTGGTACGCCTCCGCCAGCCGCGACACGCCCTCGTCGATCTGGTCGACCCTCACCCCGGAGTACGCCAGGCGCACCGTGTTCTTCCCGCCATCGAGAAGGAAGTCGGCACCCTTGACCACCGCGACGCCCCGCTCGGCGGCCGCGATGAACAGCGCGTCGCCATCGGTGCCCTCGGGCAGCGTGACCCAGAGGAAGTAGCCACCCTCGGGCTCGACGAACTCCGCCTCCGGCAGGTCCCGGCGCAGCGCCGCGGACAGCCCGGCGGCACGCTCGGACAGGGCGGTCTTGACCGTCTCGATGGAGGTCTCCAACGAGCCGCCACGGACGAACTCGTTGACGATGGACTGCGCCACCATGTTCGGGGAGATGTACGTGCCCGTCGCGAGGTCCGCGATCCGCTTGATGAGCGGTGCGGAGCCGACGAGGTAGCCCACGCGGATGCCCGGGCAGACCGTCTTGGAGAACGAGGACGCGTAGACGACCTCATCACCCTCGGCGAGGGAGAACATCGTCGGCCGGCGCTCGCCGCTGAAGCGCAACTCGATGTAGGGGTCGTCCTCGAAGATCGTGAAGCCGTGCCCGCCGGCCAGGGCCACCAGGGCGTGGCGCTTCTCCCCGGAGAGCGAGTATCCGGCCGGGTTCTGGAAGTTCGGGATGAGGTGGGCGAGCTTCGGCTGCACACCCGCGGCGAGGAGCGCCTCGATCTCGGCTACGTCGACGCCGTCGTGCTGGAGCTCCACGGGGCGCAGGTCCGCGCCACGGGACCGCAGCGAGAACAGCGTGCGGTCGTAGGAGGGCCGCTCCACGACCACCACGTCGCCGGGCTCCACCAGCGTCTCGAACAGGAAGGCGTCGGCCTGCATCGAGCCGTTCGTGACGAGCACCTGGTCCTCGGCGACGCCGTGGCGCTCGGCGATCCACGAGCGCAGCGGCCGGTAACCCACGGAGGTGCCGTACGCGAACGTGCCGGCCGGGTCGCGCGTGAACGCGCGATCGGCGGCGGCTCGCAAACCCTCGACATCGATGATGTCGAGGGACGGGGCACCGCGGGCGAAGGAGATGGGGGCGGGTTCGGTGGCCATGCTGGTCAGCCTAATGGCGTAACCGACCGTGGCTCACCCTGCTTCGAGGCAGCGGCGAGCGCTCACTCGCCACTGGTCGGCGCCTTGGCGCGCCGGCGCAGGCGCGCGATGACGAACCACAGGAGAAGCACAAGGATCACCCCGACGACGAGCGTGGACAGCACGCCGCTCCACTGCTCCAGCACGGGCCTGATGGCCGGTCCGAAGGCGAATCCGAGCCCGATCCAGATGAGGTTCCAGAGCAGGGAGCCAGCGAAGGTGTAGAGGGAGAATTTTGCCAGGTTCATGCGCTCGATCCCCGCAGGTACGGAGATGAAGCTCCGGACCAGCGGGACGCACCGACCCGTGAAGATCGCGACGCCACCCCACTTGGTGAAGAACGCCTCGGCCTTGTCGAAGTCGGTGACCTCGACGAGCGGCATCCACTCGAAGATCCGGCGCGTCCGCGCGCGCCCGAGCGCTGCTCCGATCCCGTACCAGACCCAACCGCCCACCAGACCCGCGAGGGTCGCCGCGAACAGCGCCCACCAGAAGCTCATCCGGCCCTCGTAGGCGAGGAACCCCGCACCCGGGAGGATCGCCTCGGAGGGGATCGGCGGGAAGAACGTCTCGATCAGCACCGCGATGCCGACGCCGACCTCGCCCATCGAGGTCATCAGTGACAGGACCCAGCCGATGAAGCCCTCGTACTGCGCCGCCGGGTCGGTGCCGGCCTGGAGCGCGATCGGGTGGTGCAGTGACATGGGACTTCCCTGGGGGTCGAGAACAGGCACCGACAAGGTTCTCACGGGCGGGACCCCGAGCCGTCGGCGCGCGTGCTGAGCGGGGAGGTGTAGTCGATCGGGCGAACGGTGAGTCTCGCGAGGGTCATCGTGAGGTCTCCTCGAGGTAGCGCTCCAGCACGCGCTGGACGAACGCGGACAGGCTGACGCCCTCGTCGATGCTGCGGTGCTTCACCGCCCGGACGAGCTCCGGCGGGAGGTACACGTTGAACTGCGCCTTGGGCGCGGGTGAGGACGTCATGCAAGGATGCTAGCAATCCAACGCGGGCGGCGCCAAACCCCGTGGCGGTATCCGGTCGCGCTCGGTGGGGGCGGTGGCATCGTGCCGCCGGTTCAGGCGTCCGACGCCGTCCCGTCCGAGGCCGTCCCGCCCGATGCCGTCCCGTCCGAGGCCGTCCCGCCCGACGGGCCCGGGCCCGGGCAGCCTGGGCGGACATGATGAGCTCGGTCACGGTCTCCACGTCGAACGCCGTCGTGTCGATGACCAGGTGGTAGTTGCGCGGGTTCGTGGGATCGACGGCGAACAGGCCCTGGACGTAGTTCTGGCGGGAGGTGTCGTTCTCGTCGAGCATGCGCTCGGCCGTGGCGCGGTCGGACTGCGCACCTGCCGAGCGGCACCGGTCACGCCCGGGCGGGCGCCTCTAGACTCCCTGGTGGATCCCCAACTTGCCCGGAAGGTACGCATGCCCACCCCTCATTCCCCCTCGCCCCTCGACCCCGACGCCGTCGGCCGGGCGCTCGACGCGGCGCTGACCGCCGTCGCCGACTCCGGCGACCTCGGCGCCCTCAAGGACGTCCGTGTCGCGCACACCGGCGACCGCAGCCCGCTCGCGTTGGCGAACCGGGCGATCGGCCAGCTCGCCCCGGCGGACAGGGCCGGCGCGGGCAAGCTCGTCGGCCAGTCCCGCGGCCGGCTGGACCAGGCGATCGCCGCACGTCAGGTCGAACTGGAGACCGAGCGCGACGCCCGCGTGCTGCGCACCGAGGCCGTCGACGTCACGATCCCCGTGGACCGGCAGCCGCTCGGCGCGAGACACCCGCTCGACATGCTCATGGACGAGATCGCCGACTTCTTCGTCGGCATGGGCTGGGAGATCGCCGAGGGACCCGAGATCGAGCACGAGTGGTTCAACTTCGACGCCCTCAACTTCGGTCCCGACCACCCGGCGCGCCAGATGCAGGACACGTTCTTCGTCGCCGACTCCGGCGAGGAGGCCTCGCACCTGGTGCTTCGCACCCACACCTCCCCGGTGCAGGCCCGCACCCTGCTCACCCGGGACCTGCCCGTCTACATCGCCTGCCCGGGCAAGGTGTTCCGCACCGATGAGCTCGACGCCACGCACACGCCCGTGTTCCACCAGGTGGAGGGCCTCGCCGTGGACAAGGGCCTGACGATGGCGCACCTCACCGGAGTCCTCGACCACTTCGCGCGCGCCATGTTCGGGCCCGAGGCGAGGACCCGGCTGCGGCCCTCCTTCTTCCCGTTCACCGAGCCGAGCGCCGAGATGGACCTGTGGTTCCCGCAGAAGCGCGGCGGCGCGGGCTGGATCGAGTGGGGCGGCTGCGGCATGGTCAACCCGAACGTGCTGCGCGCGTGCGGCATCGACCCCGACGTCTACTCCGGTTTCGCGTTCGGGATGGGGATCGAGCGCACGCTGATGCTGCGCCACGGGATCGAGGACATGCACGACATGGTCGAGGGCGATATCCGCTTCTCGCTGGAAGGACAGCGCTGATGTCGTACGTCATCCCGAGCTGGCTGCGTGACCACGTCGAGGTGCCGGTGGGGACCACGGTCGAGCAGATCGCCGCGGATCTCGTCCGGGTGGGGCTGGAGGAGGAGTCCGTTCAGGGCGCAGCAGTCACCGGACCGCTCGTCGTCGGACGCGTGCTCGAGGTCACTCCGGAGCCGCAGAAGAACGGCAAGACGATCAACTGGTGCCAGGTGGACGTCGGCGAGCACAACTCGGGCGGCGTCCCACGCGGCATCGTCTGCGGCGCGCACAACTTCGTCGCCGGGGACCATGTGGTCGTCGCGCTGCCCGGTGCGGTGCTGCCCGGTGACTTCGTGATCGCCGCACGCAAGACCTACGGCCACGTCTCCGACGGGATGATCGCCTCCCAGCGCGAGCTCGGCCTCGGCGACGACCACCACGGCATCATCGTGCTCGAGGAGCCGGCACCGGCTCCCGGGACGGACGCCGTCGAGCTCCTCGGCCTGGGGGAGGAGGTCCTCGAGATCAACGTGACCCCGGACCGTGGCTACTGCTTCTCGGTTCGCGGGGTGGCACGTGAGTACGCCCACTCCACCGGTGCGGTTTTCACCGACCACGGCCTGCCGGGCGCGGACCTGCCGGTGGCTACCGCCGACGGTTTCGCGGTCGAGGTGGCCGACGACGCCCCGATCCACGGCGTGGTCGGCTGCGACCGCTTCGTCGCACGCATCGTGCGCGGCATCGACGCCGGCGCCCCGAGCCCGGCGTGGATGCAGCGCCGGTTGCGCCAGGGCGGGATGCGACCGATCTCCCTCGCCGTGGACGTGACGAACTACGTCATGCTCGACCTGGGTCAGCCGCTGCACGCCTACGACCTGCCCTCGCTTGCGGCGCCGATCGTCGTGCGCCGGGCGCGCGCGGGGGAGACGCTCCGCACGCTCGACGACGTCACGCGCACCCTCCACCCGGAGGACCTGCTCATCACCGACTCGCCCCACGGCGAGGGCTCCCGCGTCCTCGGCCTGGCCGGGGTCATGGGTGGTGCCGAGACCGAGGTCACGGCTTCCAGCACGGACGTGCTGATCGAGGCCGCGCACTTCGAGGAGATCTCCGTGGCCCGCACCGCGCGCCGCCACCGGCTGCCCTCGGAGGCGGCCAAGCGGTTCGAGCGGGGCGTGGACACCGCCCTGCAGGCCGTCGCCGCGCAGCGGGTGGTGGACCTGCTCGTGCAGCACGGCGGCGGAGCGGCGGACGACGCCGTCACGGACCTGGACACGACGACTACACCCGCCCCGATCGTGATGGATGCCCAGCTGCCGTCGCGCCTGGCTGGTGTCGCGTACAGCGACGAGACCGTGGCGCGGACGCTGCGCAGCATCGGGGCCCGGGTGGAGAGCGACGGGTGACAGCTCCTCGTCACCCCGCCCACGTGGCGATCGGACCTGATCGAGCCCGCTCACCTCGTGGAGGAGGTCGTCCGCCTGCAGGGCTACGACCAGATCCCCTCGGTGCTACCCACCGCGCCGGCCGGCCGCGGCCTCACCCGTGCCCAGCAGCAACGTCGCACGGTCGCGCGGCTGCTCCCGGACCAGGGTCTCGTCCAGGTCCTCACCTACCCGTTCATCACCCCGACCCGGCACGACGACCTCGGCCTTCCCGAGGGCGACGAGCGCCGTCGCGCGGTGCGCCTCGCGAACCCGCTGTCCGAGGCGCAGCCGCTCATGCGCACCTCGGTGCTGGACTCTCTCGTGGACGCGGCGGTGCGCAACATCGGTCGAGGCCTGACGGACCTGGCGATCTACGAGATCGGCTCGGTCAGCCTCCGCGGCCCCGGCGGGGCCTCCCCGCTGCCGCCGCTGGGAGCCCGGCCGGGCGACGACGAGCTCGAGGAGATCCGCGCCGCCGTGCCGCACCAGCCGCTCCACGTCGCCGGCATCCTCGCCGGCGAGCGGGTCCCGGCGGGTGTCTACACGAGCGCACGCCGCGCCGACCACGCCGACGCGATCGCCGTCGTCCACCGCATCGCAGAGGCCCTCGGCGTGACACTGACCGTCGGAGGCGATCCGGACCGCGCGCCGTGGCACCCGGGGCGCTGCGCCGAGTTCACCACGGCCGATGGCGCCGTCGTGGGTCATGCGGGCGAGCTCGCTCCCCAGGTGACCGGCGCGCTCGGCCTGCCCGCCCGGACGGTCGCGTTCGAGGTGGACCTGGACGTGCTGTTCGCCGCGGCACCGGCCGAGGCGAAGCAGATCCCCGCCATCTCGGCGTTCCCGGCCGCGAAGGAGGACGTTGCGCTCGTGGTGGACGACGCCGTCCCAGTGGCCGACGTGCTCGCTGCGGTCCGCGAGGGCGCTGGAGAGCTCGCCGAGGAGGTCCGCCTGTTCGACGTCTACCGCGGTCCGTCCGTGGGCGAGGGTCGTAAGTCGCTCGCGTTCTCCCTGCGGCTGCGGGCGTCGGACCGGACGTTGACCTCGGCCGACACAGCCGGCGTGCGGGAGTCCATCGTGGCGCTCGCGGGTGCCCGGGTGGGCGCCGAGCTGCGCAGCTGAGCCGGCGGTTGTCGGGCGCCTCACGCAGGACGAGGGACGAAGGTCCCCCGACCTGCGGGGCGTCGCGAGGCACGCTCGAGGGATGAGAGTTCTGCTCGCCACCGCATCCACGTACGGGTCGACCAAGGAGATCGCGGACGCCGTCTCCGAGGAGCTGCGCGCGGCGGCCCACCACGTGACGATGCACTCCGCCGAGCACGCCGGCTCCCTGGAGTACTACGACGCCGTCGTGCTGGGCTCCGCCGTCTACATCGGCAGGGTCCTCACCCCCGGCCGGCAGTTCGCCGCCCGCCTGGCGAAGGAGTTCGCCCCCAAGCCGGTCTGGGTGTTCGCCTCGGGTCTGAAGAATGTCACCCCGTACCCGCTCGAGGCGCCGTTCACCACACCGAAGGAACCGCCGTACTACGCGGGCCGGTACACGACGTTCGGCGGGTTCGTCGAGCGCGACAAGCTGAGCCTGGCCGAGCGGTCCCTGATCGGATTCGTGGGCGCGAGCCAGCACGACGAACGCGACTTCGACCTGATCCGCGCGTGGGCGCAGGCGGTCGCCGAGGAGATGGGCGCGCTCGAGGCGGCACCCGCGCCCGAGGCGGCACCCGCGCCCGAGATGTAGCCCGCGGCCCGAGGTGTGGCCCGCGGCCCGAGGTGTGGCCCGCGGCCCGAGGTGTGG
>JAENWO010000399.1 GCA_016649925.1 Actinomycetales bacterium | reverse complement strand
GGCGCGCCCCAGGGGGACGACGACGGCGCGCCCCAGGGGGACGACGACGGCGCGCCCCCTGGCCGGGGACGCGCCGTCGTCGGGCTGGGGCGAAGCCCCGTTAGTTGTTGCCGCGCAGGATCATCAGCAGGCGCAGGAACTCGATGTACAGCCACACCAGCGTCACGGTGATGCCGAAGGCGGCGGACCACGCGTACTTGCGGGGGGCGCCGTTGCGGATGCCCTTGGTGATCATGTCGAAGTCCATGATGAGGCTCATCGCGGCCAGGCCGACTGCGAACAGGCCGATGAGGACGCCGAGCGGGATGCCGAAAACCTCGACCGAACGGATGCCCCAGGCGCCCCCGAGGTCGGTGAACCACATGATGCCGAGGTTGACGAGGGAGAAGACGCCGTAGCTGACCAGCGAGATGAGCAGGAACTTCGTGAACTTCGGCGTGACGCGGACCTTGCCGCTCTTGAACAGCGCCAGCGTCACGGCGAACGTGACGAACGTGGCGAGTACGGCCTGGAGCACGATGCCGGGGTTGATCATCTCGAACACGCCCGAGATACCGCCGAGGAAGAGCCCCTCGAAAGCGGCGTAGCCGACGATCAGGGCCGGGCTCGGCTCACGCTTGAAGCTGTTCACCAGGCCGAGGACGAGGCCGACGACGAGGCCGATCAGCATGACCGCCATGTTGCCCGGGAAGAGGAGCCAGGACACCGCCGCGGCGCCGACGACGATTGCGAGCAGGCCCGCTGTCTTCATGATGACGTCGTCGTAGGTCATCCGGCCGGTCTGGGCCGAACCCGCCGCCGGGCCGTAGTACGACTGCTCGACGGTCTGGAACTGGGGGTCGTAGCCCTGCGGCACGTTCGACGTCTGGCCGTAGGCCTGCTGCTGTCCCGGCACACCGTATGGTGACGGGGCGCCGACGCTCGGCTTGCTCTTGCCGAACTGCGGGCTTCTCTCGAAGTACGGGTTGCTCATCCTCTTGCCTCCTGGTCGCGGCGTCGGCGTCCGCGGTCGCGGGCCGCGCTGACGTGCTGGCCTGACGTCTCATCATACGTGTCGGCTCTGCGTCGACCGTATCGAGGTTCGGTCGGTACAACGACCCGTCGGGGCCGCGTGTTCCCGCCGCGGGACGTCCGGGGCCGAACTCATTCGATCGGATGAGACCTACCCCGCTCGGTGGAGCGGATCCGGCCACGGATATCACCCTCAGGCAGGTGGGTGGCGACCATCGCCGCGGCCTACCGTGGAGGCATCACCTACCGACATCCCCACCACAGCTACCGAAAGAGCGAGGCTCGCCCATGATCGAGGCACACGGCCTGACCAAGCGGTACGGACCGACGACGGCGGTGAACGACATCTCGTTCACCGTCCGCCCGGGCACCGTCACCGGATTCCTCGGCCCGAACGGCGCCGGCAAGTCCACCACGATGCGCCTGATCGTCGGGCTCGACCGGCCGACCGCGGGCACCGTCACCGTCAACGGCAAGTCTTACGCGCAGCACCGTGCCCCGCTCCGCGAGGTGGGCGCGCTGCTCGAGGCGAAGGCGATGCACACCGGCCGAAGCGCCAGGAACCACCTCCGGGGGCTGGCCGCCACGCACGGCATCTCGCGCAAGCGGGTGGACGAGGTCATCGACATGACCGGCCTCGCCACGGTCGCGACCAAACGCGTCGGTGGGTTCTCCCTGGGCATGGGTCAGCGGCTCGGGGTCGCGGCAGCGATGCTGGGCGACCCGCGCACGCTGATCCTCGACGAGCCCGTGAACGGCCTCGACCCGGAGGGCATCAAGTGGGTGCGGACGATGGTCCGCTTCCTGGCCGACGAGGGCCGGACCGTGTTCCTGTCCTCCCACCTGATGAGCGAGATGGCGATCACCGCGGACGAGCTCGTCGTCATCGGCCGCGGCCGGATCATCACGACGGGCCGGGTGCAGGACGTCATCGACGCCAGCCAGGGCACCACCGTTCGCGTCCGCTCGCCCCGTGCGGGTGAGCTGGCCGCACTGCTCCGCGGCGCGGACGTCACTATCGCCTCGGACGAACCCGGACTGCTCGAGGTCCGTGGCCTGTCCGCCGAGCAGGTCGGCGACGCCGCGGCCGCAGCGGGTCTGGCCCTGCACGAGCTCACGCCCGTCAAGGCATCCTTGGAGGACGCCTACATGAAGCTCACGGCCGACGAGGTCGAGTACCACTCCACACCGACTCCCGCCTCGAGCGACGTCGAGACCAGCCCGGAAGGGGCCCTGCGATGACCGCCGTTACCGCACCCGCACCGCTGTCCAGCTCCACCGGGCGCGAGATCCACCTCAACGCCGGACGCGTCCTGCGCTCGGAGTGGATCAAGTTCGTCACCGTCCGATCGACGGTGTGGACGATCGCCGTCACGCTGGTCGTGATGGTCGGCTTCAGCCTCCTCATGGCGGTCGGCGTGACCTCGTTCGCCGAGGCCGACGGCCCGGGCGAGGGAGCTCCGGCGGGCGCCGGCGGCATCGTCTCGGGCGTCATGGTCGCCACGTTCGGTTACGCGTTCGGGCAGATCGTCGTGGCCGTGCTCGGGGTGCTGGTCATCAGCGGCGAGTACACCACCGGCCAGATCCGCTCCACGCTGGCAGCGGTGCCCACCCGACTCCCCGTCCTGTGGGCGAAGGCGATCATCCTGGGGGTCACGGCGTTCGTCGTCGGCGCCGTGGCGGTGGTCCTCTCCGCCCTCGTCACCACGCCGATGCTCGCCCCTTACGAGATGGCCGTCGACTTCTCCGACTCGGCGTCCTTGCAGATGATGCTCGGTGTGCCGTTGTACCTGACCGCCATCGCGCTGCTCGGTCTGGGGATCGGCACCCTGCTGCGGCACTCGGCAGGCGGCATCGCCACCGTCCTCGGCATCCTGCTCGTGCTCCCGATCCTCTCGATCGTCCCGCTGACCGCGGTTCAGAACGCGGCTCCGTACCTGCCGTCAGTCGCGGGAGAGCGGATCATCACGGGCGCGGACGTCGCGGCCGTGCTCACCCCCTGGCAGGGTTACGGCGTCCTGTGGATCTACGTGGTCGTCGTGATGGCGGCCGCAGCGGTGCTCCTGCGTCGGCGGGACGCCTGAGCGTCGGCGACGGCCGAAGGCGCCGGCGGGACACATCCCGCCGGCGCCTTCGGCCGC
>JAENWO010000125.1 GCA_016649925.1 Actinomycetales bacterium | reverse complement strand
TCGAGACGGGCCTGCGCTGGGGAGAGCTCATCGCGCTCCGCCCCCGGCACATGGACTTCTTGCGCCGCACGATCTCCGTGGAGCAGACGATCGTCGAGGTCTCCCGCAAGCACTCCCCTACCGGGGAACGCATGATCGTCAAGGACTACCCCAAGGACAACGAGTTCCGCACCCTGCGTGTCAGCGAGACCCTCCTGGCGCGCATCGCCGGCCGCATCGAACGGCTCGGGCTCGGCCGCGACGACCTGATCTTCGCCTCGGCCGACATCGCCGGCGGCAACCCGATCTCCCGCAACACGTTCCGGACCAGGGTGTGGTTGCCCGCCCTCGAGCGCTCCGGGATCGACTTCCACGTCCGCGTCCACGACCTGCGCCACGCCCATGCCTCCTGGCTCCTCGCTGGCGGCGCCGACCTGAAGTCGGTCATGGAACGCATGGGCCACGCCCAGATCATGACCACCCAGAAGTACCTTCACACCCTTCCCGACGCCGACGACAAGGCCCTCGCCGCGTTCGAGTCCGTTCGGAAGCGGTCGACGTCATGAGCGACCGGTACGCATTCGTCGACGAGAGCAACATCGTGGCGACCCGGCACTACCTGCTGGCCGCCGTCGTCGTCCGCGAGGACGAGGTGATCACGGCGACGAGCGACCTGCAGATCGTGGTGGTCAGTCGGCCCGTGCAACCACGCCGTCAGGAACGCCCGTGCCCAGTGCGCCGAGTCGCTCCTGGCACAACTCCAGGTGCTCGACCCACCGGTGCACGACGTCGTCCTCGAGAGCCGCGCTCACGGGCTCGACAGACGCGACGGGACCCGCCCCGACCGGAACCCCTTGGCGCGCCCCCGCGGTTCGGGGTACAGCGGCGGCGATTGACAGCGAGGCCTCCGAGCGGGACACAGTCACCTCGAACCCGAGGCGGTCTTGCAACAATAGTTGAAGTACGCCTACAATAGTTGGAGTTAGGGGAGGTGGCCCATGCAGGCACAACACCCACTCGCCGTAGTCACGCCGACCCTCGACGGCGACGTCCTGACCATCCTCGCACTCGTTGAGGCCCCGTTCACGACCGGTCAGCTCAACCGGCTCCTGCCTGACCGTTCACACGAGGGCATCCGCAAGGTTCTGCAGAGACTCGTCGCCCAGGGAGTGGTCGACGCCGAGCGTGTCGGGTACGCCTCCAACTACCGGCTGAACCGGGAGCACCTGGCCGCCGAGCCGATCATCGCCCTTGCCAACCAGCGCAGGACCCTCCTCCAGCGGATCGAGGAGAACATCAAGGCGTGGGCGATCCACCCCGTCTACGGCGCCGTCTTCGGCTCAACGATGCGTGGCGACATGCGCACCAACAGCGACGTCGACATCTTTCTAGTGCGCCCCGATGACGGTGACACCGCCCTGTGGGAGGACCAGACCCACAAGCTCGCCATACTCGTGACGCGGTGGACCGGTAACGACGCCCGCGTGCTCGACATGAACGAGGCCGAGGTCCGCGCTGGTGCCAACGACCCCGTCTTCGCGACAATCGCTGACCAGAGGGCCGGCACCGTGTTCGGCGGCCCCGACTGGCTGCGCGCAATCGTCAGAGGAAAGGCCCGAAGCCATGCGGACGAGTGACTGCGACAAGGCGGTTCGCCTGGGCCGGCTCTCCAAGGCCGAACAGTTCGCCGACGCCGCACGAACCGTCCGTGATCTATCCGCGGGGGACACAGACGTTGCGGACGCCTACGTGACCCTGTGCGTGCATGCCGGGATCGCCGCCGCGGACGTCATCTGCTGCGCCCGTCTCGCCCGGTACTCGCGGGGGGAGGACCACAACGAGGCCGTCACCCTCCTGGGCACAGTAGACGCCACCGCCGCCAAGCACCTGCGCTCCCTGCTCGACATGAAGACCCGCGCTGGGTACAGCCACACCCCCGCCAGCGTTGAGCAGGTCAAGCGCGCGGGCCGCGCGATGGAAGCGCTGCTCACCTTGGCCCACAGGGTGGCCTAGAGGGCGCTGCTGCGCGAGGTTGCGTAGTGGTCGAGGACCAGACGCCCCAGAATCTAGAGCTCCCCGCTCCGCCGCGTGAAGGACCTGTCATCTGCTTGACGCGGGACATCCGGACATATCCACACCCGCCAAGGCAAATGCGTCCTGATGCGCGGGCTGGAACAAGCCCAGCACGAGTGGAACCTCATCGCCGGCTGCCACAACCTGCTCAAACTGTTCACCCAGCACAGCTTCTTCTTTTCGGTGCGCGAGCGGCCGATATGTCAGTCAACCGACCCAGCGGGTTCTCACCGAGGCGGTGCGACCGGAGGTGGACCATGGTGCTGCGTGATCCCGTCGGGATCGCCTATGCGGCGATCGCGATCGTGTGTGCCTTCATCGCCGTCGTCACCTGGCGGCGCCGGGCGCAAGATCCGATCATCGCTGCGGCACTGACCCTCACGATGCTAGGAGCCTGGTGGTGGGCCGCCACCCTCGCCGTCGCAGTGGCGTCCACCGACGAGACCGTGGCAGCGATCGCCCTGTTGGCGCGCTACCCCGGAGTGGGTTCGATGGTCGCGTCCTTCGTGTGCCTCGGGCTCGCCATCGCCCGGCCGCAATGGGTGCCGGGACGCGGCGTGGTGGCCGCGCTGCTCGTCGAGCCGATTCTGATCACGCTGGCCGCGGCGACGAATCCCTGGCACCTGCTGGTGTACCGAGGGGTGGGCGCGGCGCAGCTGACGGGGTCAGCCGGGTGGACGTTCGGCCCGGTCTTCTGGTTGCACACCTACTACTCCTACTTCGGGTTGACCGCCGGCATCGCACTGATCGCCTGGGGCTGGTGGAAGGCACCGCCGGCGTTCCGGGCGCAACGGCTCATCTTGCTCGTCGCTGTACTGGTCCCGTTCGTGGTCAGCGCCGTCTACGTCAATGGGGGGTTCGGCGACATCCCGGACCCGACCCCGCTCTGCTTTGCGGTCACTGGCACGATGATGGCGTACGCGGTCTTCCGGCAGGACCTGTTCACGTTCTCGCCGGTGGCCCGGGCCCTGATCGTCGACCAGATCGGTGACGCGGTCGTGGTGATCAGCCCGGGCGCGAGGGTCCTGGACCTGAACCCCGCCGCGGTCGACCTGCTGCGGGGCATGAACCCGCACGCGCCCACCAAGCTGGTCGGGGCATCGGCCCAGGAGGTGTTCGGCGACGGTCTCATCGCCGCCATTGACGGCCGGGAGACCGAGGTCGTGGTGGAGCTCCCTGGCGGTCGCGCCGAGTTCCAGGTGCGCGCCTCCCTGCTCGTCGACCGGCACCACAGGGGCCTGGGGAGCGTGTTCGTCGCACGTGACGTGACCGAAGCCAACGCCGTGACGCGGCGCCTCGGCGTCGCGCATGCCCAGCTGGTCCGGCAGGTCGAGACCATCGAGCGGCTCCGGGTGGACCTGGTCGAGCTTGCCAGCCGGGACCCCCTCACCGGACTGCACAACCGGCGCCACATGGTGGAGGGATTCGCCTCGATGATCGCGGCGGCCGAGCGCACCGGCGAGCCCCTCGCTGTCGCCCTGTTCGACGTCGACAGATTCAAGTCGATCAACGACGACTACGGCCACCTGGCCGGAGACGCGGTCCTGGTCGGGCTCGCGCAACTGATGACCGAGAAGGTCCCGGCCGGCGCGCTGGTGGCCCGCTGGGGTGGTGAGGAGTTCTTCGTCGCCCTGCCCGGCGCCGACGCCGCGACCGGACTGGCGTTCGCCGACGACCTGCGCCGGCGGTGCGAGCTGAACGTGATAGTTGTCGAGGGACGGATGATCCGCTGCACGCTCAGTGGCGGCGTCGCCGCGTATCCGGTGTCGGGCGCCACGATGGACGAGTTGTTCCACGCGGTGGACGTCTCGATGTACGAGGCCAAGAACGCCGGCAGAAACCTCGTGCGACTCCACTCGGGTCGGGCACGGTCTACAGGGGTGGACGCCGAGGTCTTGTGAGTAGTCCTGCTCCAAACCGAGTGCTCGTCCGCCACCGACGGACAATGGTACTTCTCGGTGCCGTCCCCGGCTGCTGGCAACACCGTTGCGCACGCCAACCGCGTACACCCACCTGCACCCGACGACGATGCAGCAAGACGGTGGGTCGTCACCGAGCGACGGGGCGACACCCCCAGCACGTCGGCTGAACTCCTGGGGTAGGCACGCTCCGCAACCCGTCCGGCCGCCTCGGCATTGATGGCACGATGCTGCTGTGAAGACACCGACGGCCCGGCCCACCCTGGTAGACCTTGCCCGAGTCGCCGGTGTCTCGCGTGCGACCGCGGCACGGGTGATGGCTGGCGGGTCGACCGTGCGACCCGACCTCGCGCAGAAGGTCCTCCGGGCGGCAGAGTCGCTCGGGTATCGCACCAACCCGGCGGCGCGCGCGCTGCGCCGCGGCAAGGCCGGTGCGGTCGCGCTCGTGGCGCCCGGCGGCGACATGGAAGGCCTCGTCGGTCCGTTCATCGGTACGCCGATCCAGAGCGCCTCCGCCACGTTGCTCGAGCACGGTTTTCAACCAGTCCTTCTCCTCGAGGATGGACGCAACACCGGGACGCTGGTCCGGCACCTGTCGTCCGGCCACGTCGATGCCGCGATCGTGATCCTGCAGCGGGAGGCGCTGCTGATGTTCCGGCAGCTCGACGAGATGCCGGTGCCCATCGTCTTCGTCGGCCACACCTCCGTTGAGCTCGACGCCGGGAGCGTCTATGTCGACTGCGACAACTACGGCGGCGCACGGCTGGCGACCCGGGCCCTGCTTGCTGCGGGACGGCGACGGATCGCGACGATCGCCGGCCCGGCGTACTACCTGCCGTCGACGCACCGGCTTCAGGGGTTCCTAGACGAGCTCGAGGAGTGGGGTGTCAAGCCCGGCCCCGTGGCCACAGGAGACTTCAGCCTTGCGTCCGGCTCCACGGCGATGGCCCAGCTGCTGCGCCGCGCCCCCGACGTCGACGGCCTCTTCGCAGCCTCGGATCTGATGGCCGTCGGAGCGATGCGCGTGCTCGAGGCCGCCGGACGACGCGCGCCCGACGACATCTCGATCGTCGGTTTCGACGACACGGTCGTCGCGGAGACGGCCAACCCGCCGCTCACGACGGTGCGCCAACCGTTCCGGGAGATGGGCGTGCGCGCGGCCGAGCTGGTCCTGCAGATGCTCGACGGTGCGACGATCAACGAGCCGGTCCAGCTGCCGACCACGCTGACGGTGCGCGAGTCCGTCTAGAAGTAGCGCTGCACGCCCCCACGCGGATGCCAGGCTGAAGCCCGGTGCCGCACCGAACGGATCGAGAACCGTCCTAGTCATCGAGGAGGTCAGGCGGACGATGAGCAGCGGCGAGCGGTTCGGCGTCGGTGGCCGGTTCGCCGACCTGGTCGACCGGGTACGACGGGTCGCGGGCGAGGCCGCCTGGCCCCTGGTCGCCGCCGCCACGGCGTGGCGCGTGTACGTCCGCGAGGAGGACGCACGGTGAGCGCGAGGTGAGCACGACGGTGTTCGACACGGAGACCGAGGCGCCCATGTGGGAGCACGGCCTGGTGGTCGGCGGCGGCAGCGTGGGGGCCGTCATTTTCGGGCCGGCGGACCGGCAGGTCGTCTCGCTGTCGCACGAGCGCTTCTTCGTTCCGACCAACCCCAGCCCGGCCGCCCCGGACATCGCGCCGGTGCTCGACGAGCTACGCCGCGCTGTACTCGCGGGCGACACCGCGCTGGCGAGCCGCCTCATGGCGCAGGCGGCGCACGCGAGCGGCTACGCCGATGGGCTGGTCTGGACCGATCCGCTCGGCATCTGCGCCACGCTGGTGATCACCAGCTCTGGGGGCACCGTGCAGGCGCGCCGAACCGTGGACCTGTTCCACGGCGAGGTCTCGGTACGCTGGCGGGACCGGGCGGGCGGGAGCAACGCCCTGCGGATGCTGATCCCACGGGGTGAGCAGACGGTGTGGATCGGCCTCGAGTCCGAGCTCGGGATGCAGACCGTGCTCGGGCTGGGGCTCGACGGCAGCGCCGACACCGCGCTGGACACCGGAGTACCGGACGCGTCCACGGCGGTACGTGCTGCCCTGACGGGCGGATCCCACGGGCGGGTCGTCGCCGACACCGGCGACCCGGCCACGTCATCGGTCGTCACCGCGGCCTCAGGCAGCCCTTGGAGCACTGAGGCCGGGGCGCTCCGCTGCCGGGTGGAGGTCGCGGCCGGCGAGCGCACGACAATCCGCCTCGACGTCGCCGTCGGTACGGCGAGCACCTCGGACGCGGTTCCAGCCGACTGGGACGCCCTGCGCGAACGGCAGGCTCAGACCCATGGCCGCCTGGTCGGCGTCTCGACCCTCGACCTCGGCGCCGACCGCTCCACGGAGACGACCGAGCAGCTGTGGGAGGCCGCGCGGCAGGGCGAGCCGGGTGCCAGGCGCCGCGTCGTCGAGGTCGCGTACCTGTCCGGCCGGGCCAACGTCGTCGCGTCGACGGGCGAGCTGCCGCCGACCCTCCAGGGCGTCTGGCAGGGCACGTGGCGACCGGCGTGGTCGGCCGACTACACGATGAACGGCAACGTCCAGAACGGCGGGATCGCCGGGCTGATCCCCACCGGGACGCCCGAGCTCGCGCGGTCGCTGCTGGCCCTCGTGCTGCCCTTCGTGGACGACTACCGCGAGAACGCGCGTCGCGTCTTCGGCGCCGAGGGGATGCTGCTCCCCTCCCGGATGTCGACGCACGGACGCGCCAACCACTTCGCCGAGGCGTACCCGCACCTCTTCTGGGTCGGGTGCGGCGGCTGGGTGCTGCGGTTCGCGGCAGACCTGGTCTCGACGACGGGCGATCGCACGCTCGTCGACGACAAGCTGTGGTCCCTCGTCGAGGGCGTGCTCCGCTTCGCCGAGACCTCGACTGTGTGGATCGAGGGACGACGCCACCTGGTGCCGGACTACTCGCCCGAGAACGCGCCGGACGCGGACGCCAGCACCATCGTGGCGGACGCCACCATGGACGTCGCCATCCTGCGCGACGCCGCGCGTGCGGCGTCGGTGCTCGCACGGGCGCGCG
>JAENWO010000276.1 GCA_016649925.1 Actinomycetales bacterium | reverse complement strand
GGCCCCGTCTCGGTCGACGAGTACGAGATGGAGCACGGGGGCGACACGCCGCTCGGTGCCGCGGTGATGACGGCGACCGACATCGTCGTCGAGTACCCCAAGCGTGGGCGCACGCCGGCATTCCGGGCGGTCGACGGCGTCAGCCTCACCATCAACCAGGGCGAGGTGGTCGGGCTGGTGGGGGAGTCCGGCTCCGGCAAGACCACCATCGGTCGCGCCGTCGTCGGGTTGCTGCCGGTGACGGGCGGTCAGCTCGAGATCGCCGGCATCAACATGGTCGGGGCCCGGCAAAAGGATCTCAAGCCTCTGCGCAGCCAGGTCGGCATCGTGTTCCAGGACCCGGGGTCCTCTCTGAACCCGCGGTTGCCTATCGGTGAGTCGATCGGTGAGCCGCTCATGCTGCACACCGGGATCAAGGGCGTCGAGCTCGCGAAGCGGGTGGAGATCCTGCTGGACCAGGTGGAGCTGCCCCGCTCCATGCGCAACCGCTACCCGCACGAGCTCTCCGGCGGTCAGCGCCAGCGGGTCGGCATCGCCCGCGCCCTCAGCCTCGAACCGAAGCTGCTCGTCGCCGACGAACCGACCTCTGCCCTGGACGTGTCCGTCCAGGCCCACGTGCTGGAGCTGTTCAAGGACCTGCAGCGGGAGCACGGGTTCGCCTGCCTGTTCATCAGCCACGACCTCGCAGTGGTGGAGATGCTGGCCAGCCGGATCGCGGTGATGCACAACGGCCGGCTCGTCGAGATCGGTTCCGCACGGCAGATCGTGCAGAACCCGCAGGACCCCTACACCCGGCGGCTCATCGCCGCGGTGCCGGTGCCGGACCCCGCGGAGCAGCGGATCCGCCGCGAGACCCGGGACGCACTCCTCGAGGCGTCCGCGGCGGAACTGCTGGCACAGGAGGACTTCGAGGCTCACCGCGCGAAGGACCCCCTCGCGGGTCTCGACACCCAGCGCGGGACCGGCACCGGCGTCTGAGCCAGGTCTGACCTGGGCCAGGGCGCGTCTGCCCGGCCGAGCACCGGCCGGCTCCTCACCCCCTGGAGGTGAGGGGCCGCCGTCGTCGTCCGCCGCGATGCGCGGATCGCCCGGGGCCGCCGTCGCGCACGTCACACCCCCGCGTGCGGGGCAGGTTCGCGTGGAGCGGTAGAATAGTTCTCGCGCCCCGGGAAGACTTCTGGCGCGTCTCCCCTCTCGGAATGAGTCCTTGGATGAGTGTGCCCACCGACCAGCGCTCGCGCACCGACCTGCGCAACGTCGCGATCGTCGCCCACGTCGACCACGGCAAGACCACTCTCGTGGACGCCATGCTGTGGCAGTCCGGGGCGTTCGGCGCGCACGACCACGTGGTCGAACGCGCGATGGACTCCGGCGACCTCGAGCGCGAGAAGGGCATCACGATCCTCGCGAAGAACACCGCGGTGGAGTACTCCGGCCCGTCGGCGGCCGCCGCGGGACACCCCGAGGGCATCACTATCAACGTGATCGACACCCCGGGCCACGCCGACTTCGGTGGCGAGGTGGAGCGCGGCCTGTCGATGGTCGACGGCGTCGTCCTCCTCGTGGACGCTTCCGAAGGACCGCTTCCCCAGACCCGTTTCGTGCTGCGCAAGGCGCTCGCCGCGAAGCTCCCGGTCATCCTCGTCGTGAACAAGGTGGACCGCCCCGACTCGCGCATCTCCGAGGTGGTCGCCGAGGCCACCGACCTGCTCCTGGGCCTGGCCTCCGACCTGCACGAAGAGGTCCCGGACCTCGACCTCGACGCGATCCTGGACGTCCCGGTGGTCTACGCCTCCGCGAAGGCCGGCAGGGCTTCCCGCACGCAGCCCGCAGACGGCACACTGCCGGACGCCCTGGACCTTGAGCCGCTCTTCGCCACCATCCTGGAGAAGATCCCGGCCCCCACGTACACCGAGGGCGCGCCGCTGCAGGCGCATGTGACGAACCTCGACGCCTCGCCGTTCCTCGGCCGGCTCGCGCTGCTGCGGATCTTCAACGGCTCCATCAAGAAGGGCCAGACGGTCGCCTGGGCGCGCAGGGACGGCACCCTGACGAACGTGCGGATCAGCGAGCTGCTGCGCACCCGCGCCCTGGACCGGGTCCCCACCGACTCGGCGCACCCCGGTGACATCGTCGCCGTCGCCGGCATCGAGGACATCACGATCGGTGAGACCCTCACCGACGCCGACGACCCGCGCCCCCTGCCGCTCATCACGGTGGACGACCCGGCGATCTCGATGACGGTCGGCATCAACACCTCTCCGCTCGCCGGACGGGTCAAGGGCCACAAGGTCACCGCCCGCCAGGTGAAGGACCGCCTCGACCGCGAGCTGGTCGGCAACGTGTCCCTGCGGGTCCTGCCCACCGAGCGTCCCGACGCCTGGGAGGTGCAGGGCCGTGGTGAGCTCGCCCTGGCGATCCTCGTCGAGCAGATGCGCCGCGAGGGCTTCGAGCTCACGGTCGGCAAGCCGCAGGTGGTCACGAAGGAGATCGACGGCAAGCTCTGCGAGCCGATGGAGCGCATGACCGTCGACGTGCCCGAGGAGTACCTCGGCGCCGTCACCCAGCTCCTCGCCCAGCGCAAGGGCCGGATGGTGACCATGGCCAACCACGGCACCGGCTGGGTCCGGATGGAGTTCGTGGTGCCGGCGCGGGGCCTCATCGGCTTCCGCACCCAGTTCCTCACCGACACCCGTGGTACCGGCATCGCGTCCTCCATCGCCGAGGGCTACGAGCCGTGGGTCGGACCCATCGAGTTCCGCACCACCGGCTCCCTCGTGGCGGACCGGGCCGGGGCGGCGACGCCGTTCGCCATGCTCAATCTCCAGGAGCGGGGCTCCTTCTTCATCGAGGCGACCTCGGACGTCTACGAGGGCATGATCGTCGGGGAGAGCTCCCGTGGTGATGACATGGACGTCAACATCACCAAGGAGAAGAAGCTCAACAACATCCGCTCCTCCACGTCGGAGTCGTTCGAGAACGTCACGCCGCCGCGTAAGCTCACGCTCGAGGAGTCCCTCGAGTTCGCCCGCGACGACGAGTGCGTGGAGGTCACCCCCGGCGCGGTGCGAATCCGCAAGGTCATCCTCGACCAGAACGACCGGAGCAAGGCGTCCGCGCGTATCCGTAAGGGCTAGTGGGACGATGCTTCGATGACGTCACCCGTGCCTGGACCGGTGCCCGCGTCGCTGACGCGGGTGCTGGGCGTGTTCGCCCACCCGGACGACGAGACGCTCACCGCCGGCGGTCTCCTCGCGCTGCTCGCACGGCGTGCCGACGTCACCGTGGTCACGTGCAACCGCGGCGAGCGGGGGGACGTCATCCCCGCCGACGTCGCCCACCTCAAGGGGGACGGGCCGGCGCTCGCCCGGCTGCGTGAGGTCGAGCTCGCGACCGCTCTGGACGTGCTCGGCGTGCAGCGGCACGTGTTTCTCGACACACTGACCGACCCCGGCTCGCCCGTGCAGCGGTTCACCGACTCGGGGATGGTGTGGTCCGAGGGATTGCACGTGCGCGCCGAACCGGCCGCGGATGCGGCCGACGACGCCTTCTCCCGGGTCGACGTGGACGTCGCGGCCAGGCTGCTCGCCGGACTGATCCGGGCCGAGCGGCCGGACCTGGTCCTGACCGAGGAGCCCGACGGCGGATACGGTCACGCTGATCACGTCCGTGCGCATGTGGTCACGATGCGGGCCGTCGAGCTGGCGTCGGAGCAGACAACCGGTCCGAGCCCCGACGGCGTTGCCGCGTCCGGCCCCGACGGCGTTGCCGCGTCCGGCCCCGTACCGTCCGATCCCGACGACCACCCGTCCACCGGTGAGCCCTGGCGTGCGCCGGTCGTCGCATGGGTGGTGCGCACCGAGTCGTCGGCGCGCTCGGCGATGCGTTGGCTCGCCACGCACCCCGGGCGCCCCGTGCGGGCCGCGAACGGTGCGGCCCTCACGGTTTCGGACACCGAGGGCCCGGTGCCCTCCATCGTGGTGCCCGACGGCGCCGTCGACCTCGAGCTGGACGTCTCCGCCGTCGTCCCGCAGGTCGTGCGAGCGATCAGCGCCCACCGCAGCCAGGTGCACGAGGTCACGCTCGACGAGGCGTTCGTGCCCGGTCCCGGCGGCAGTCCCGCGGCGGGGTGGTTCGCCCTCAGCAACGACATCCTCCAGCCCGTCCTCACGCGCGCCGCCCTCACGGTGGCACCCGGCTGGGGAGACCGGGACGCGCTCACCCGGCTGCTGCGAGGGACAGCCCAGCCGCAGCCGCCCCAGACCTCCGGTGGGCCGACACCCTCCGGTGAGCCGACACCCTCCGGTGAGCCGACACCCTCCGGTGAGCCGACACCCTCCGGGGATTCGACGCCGCGCTGGTTCGATGCCGCGATGGTGGTTCTCTCGGTGGTCCTCGGGCTGATGCTCGG
>JAENWO010000395.1 GCA_016649925.1 Actinomycetales bacterium | reverse complement strand
CCGGTCCCGGGCACGCCGGTCCCGGGCACGCCGAGGCACAGCACGGTCGACGCCACGCTCGAGAGCAGCACGCCGACCGCCGCCCACAGCTCCCGGGCTCCGATGGAGTCGTCGAACGCCACGTGCTCGCCAGGGATCTCCCCGTCTCCGCCGGCCGACTCGACCGCGGTGCTACCTCCGGCCGCCCCATCATCGACGCTCTGCTCACTGCGCGACGCAGCAAGAATTGCGGAGATCGCCGAGAGCGCCAGTCGGCCCAGCGGGCGTGAAACGTCAAGCCCGTGAGCGTCACCGAGAACTCGACGGGCGAACAGCGGCAACGGCTCCCCGGCGCTCGGGAGCGCCACGAGACAAGCAGCTGCATCTGCGGCGAGCAGGCGCGCGATCGACGCCGGGGAACTCGTCGCCGCCGTCTCCTCCGCCGGGGCTTCCCCCGCGCGAGCGGAGACCGCCAGGTCCGGGATCAAGCTGGTACGACGGGCCAGCTCGGACCGCGCCGCACGCTTGAGGTTGCCGGCCGCGCACCATCGCGTCCACCACCCGGCGAGGCTCGGGTGCACCCGCAGTGCCGGCGCGAACGCGCCCTCCGCGTCGTCCCAGGCGGCCCGCGCGCTCGCCTGTTGATCGAGTCGGTCCACCACCGGGCCGGTGAGCGTGACCACCGCATCGGCCAGACCCTCCGGCCACACCCCGCGGCGCAGGAGGTCCTCGACGGCGCCGAGATCGACCCGCACCGAGTGCCCGGGACGGCGAGGGGCCCCGACGAGACGCATCGCGGCCATCCGTTCGTCGGCGTCGGGGTCTCGCAGCTGCACCACGCCCGCCAGGCGTCCGCCGCCCCCGCCCGCCAGGCGTCCACCCCCGCCCGCCAGGCGTCCACCGCCCCCGCGGGCGAGCCGTTCGCGCACCCGTTGCCGCAACCACCCGGTGGCGGGCCCGCCCAGCATCGTGCGCAGGCGCGCGAGGTCGCCCCTGCCCTGCTCGGTCGTGGCCACGCCACATCTCCTCTCCGGTGCGGCCCGCTCCCACGCGGACGGCACGACTCAGTCGAACAGGCTCGTCTCGGCGTCGTCGACGCGCTCGCCGGGCGCACTCGCGACGGCATCCGCACCCGGCTCATCGTCGAGCGTGCGGTCCCGCCCGTCCCATCGCCATCGGGTGACGCCCACGGCGTCGATGCCCTCCACCCGGGACAGCTGCGCGATCGCCAGGCCGGGCACCTGCGGGTAGCAGCCCCACTCCCGTTCGCTGGTCATGACGACGTCGAGGTCGAAGGTGGCGAGCAGCCCGAGGGACTTCGCCCGGGAGTCGTCGTCCACCCCGGCGAACGCCTCGTCGAGGAGGATGAGCCGGGGCGCGTACGGGTTGCCCGCCGAGTGGTAGTGCGAGGAGGCGGCGGCGAACAGCGGCACCGACACGGTGAGCACCCGTTCCCCGCCCGAGGCCGGACCGGTGGCGGGTCGCCACTGACCGTTCTGGTGCCGTTCGACGGCGAAGTCGTGCCAGGACCGGTAGTCCAGTGCCATCCGCAGCTGCTCGGCCCACCCGGCTGTGGGGTCCGAGATCCTCGCTGCGGCGATCTGCCCCTGGAGGAAGTCGCCGATCGCGGACCGGTCCTGGGCCGTCCATGCGGCATCCGAGCGCAGCAGGAGGTCCCTCGCGACGGCGAGCCCGGTCGGCCCGTCGGGGCGCGGCCGCCACTGGACCCGCAGCTGCATCCCGGTGGAGGTCTTCCGTCCGGACAGCTCGCGGTTGAGCTCGCCTACCTGGTTCTGGGCCCGGGCGAGCAGTTCAGAGAGGTGCCCCGCGACGTCGGTCACGAGATGGTTCTCGAGGATCTCCCGTTCGCGCGCGCTGAGCACCTGCGTGCGCGCCTCGATGTCCTCCCGGAGGTACTCGACGAGCTCGTCGACCCCGAGCTGGCGCGCCTGGAAGTGGATCCGGACGGTCATCCCCTCCTCGCGCAGCTCGGAGACGGCCGTGTGCCCGTGCCGGCTCATCTGAGAGCCGAGCTCGGTCAGGGCGCTCGAGGCGCGCCCCTGCGCCGTTGTCCACGCGTCCTGGTCCGAGGACACGTCGGTGAGCACCGACTCGACCTCCCGGGCGAGCGCGACCGCGCTGGTCGTCGTCCATGCGGCGTCGGAATCGGGCACCGCCGTGTGCGGAACGGCGATCCGCAGCAGCTGCGTGTCCACGAACCGGCGCAGAGCGGCGATGGCACCGTCCCGACGGCGCGCACCCTCCGAACGCGCCAGGACCAGGTCCTTCAGGCGACCTCGGGCCTGGCCACGCTGATCGGTCGCCGCATCCCGCCTTCGGGCCAGGCGCTTCACGTCCTCCTCGAGTGCCTCGAGCTCCTCACGGATCTGCTGCAGCGCAGCCTCCAGCTCGGCGACGGACTGGCCGACCGTTCCGCGCAGGGTCTCGAGCCGGGCGGTCGCGCCGGCGAGCGCCTCGGCCACCGCACGCTCTCGTTCCCGCCGGTCGTCGTGCTCGGCGGTCGCTTCCATCCGGCGCGCCCGAGCAGCGGCGAGCGTGTGCTCCGCGCGCCTGGAGGACGCCTGCGCCCCGCGGGCGAGCCGGAGGGCGGATGCGTACGCCTGCAGGTCCTCCCCGCCCTGGCGCAGCCCCTCGAGCGTGGTGGCCGCGTGCAGGTCCTGCGCCACCTCGACGGCGTGCTCACGCGCTTCCTGCGCCGTCAGCGCGGCCGTGTGCCAGCGTTCGTGCGCCTCGTGCTCGGACTCCTTGGCACGCTCGAGCTCTCCGGCCGCCGCCCTCGCGTCGGCGTGCGCATGCAGGACCTGGCGCTCCGTTGCGTCCGGGTAGCGACCGTGCTCGGCGTCGGACAGGTCACGCTCCTCGGCCAGAGCATGGAGCGTCGCGCGCACCAGCGCCAAGTCCCGCTCGTGCACGTCGATTCGCTCCCTGAGCTCCCTGACCGCCTCGCGGCGGCTCGACTCCCGGGCACCCGCACCGACGTACCGCGCCTCCGGCTTCGACCACGCTCCCCGCGCCGGCCCGAGCCCGAACCGGCCCCTGGGATCCACCCATACCGTGGCGCCGGACTCCTCCGTCCAGCCGATGCGCTCCAGCACGGCGTGCACGACGGCGTCGCTCACCTCCCCGGCACCCGCGTGCTCGGTGCCCGCGTGCTCGGTGCCCGCGTGCTCGGTGCCCGCGTGCTCGGTGCCCGCGTGCTCGGCACCCGCGTG
>JAENWO010000139.1 GCA_016649925.1 Actinomycetales bacterium | reverse complement strand
GGGCGCCGTGGGCGCCCGAGAACTTCGCCGCGGGTCTTGCCCCGCGGGTCTTGCCCCGCGGGTCTTGCCCCGCGGGTCTACCTCGCGGGTCTACCTCGCGGGTCTACCTCGCGGGTCTACCTCGCGGGTCTACCTCGCGGGTCTACCTCGCGACGGCACCACGCACGAGGCGCCGCCTCGGTCCGCTTGCGTCGCGGTAGTCGCTCGGCCGTCGGCCCCGCGGATAAACTCGAGGCGTACCGCCGTCGGCCCCCGAGAGCCGACGCGCACCACACCGAGACGAGGCCATCCCATGCCCCAGAATCGCCAGATCCTCACCGATGAGCTGCTCGAGCGGATCCACTCCCGGGCGGCGGGCTACGACCGTGACAACGCGTTCTTCACGGAGGACTTCGACGAGCTGGTCGAGGCCGGGTACCTCAAGGCGATGGTGCCCACGGAGTTCGGCGGTGGGGGCCTGTCGCTCGAGGAGCTGACGCGGGAGCAGATGCGCCTCGCGGCGGCAGCGCCCGCCACCGCCCTCGCCGTGAACATGCACCACATCTGGGTGGGCGTGGCCAAGACGGTCCACGACCGCGGCGATGACTCCGTCGACTTCGTCCTGGAGGAGGCCGGCGCCGGGGAGGTGTTCGCGTTCGGCATCTCCGAACGCGGCAACGACCTCGTCCTGTTCGGTTCCACCACCCAGGCACGGCCCGACGGCGAGGGCGGGTACAGCTTTCACGGTACGAAGATCTTCACCTCCCTCTCCCCCGCGTGGACCCGGCTCGGCACGTTCGGCATGGACACCACGTCCGAGGACGCTCCCCGGTCCGTGTACGGGTTCATCACGCGCGCCGGCGGCGGCTTCGAGATCAAGGACGACTGGGACGCGATGGGCCAGCGGGCATCCCGGTCCTGCACCACCGTGCTGGACGGCGCCCACGCCCCGGCGGAGCGGATCGCCCGCCGCCTGCTCCCCGGTCCGAACCCGGACCCGTTCATCTTCGGGATCTTCGCAAACTTCGAGATCCTGCTCGCCTCCGTCTACACCGGCATCGCCCAGCGTGCCCTGGACGTGGCGGTCGAGACGGTGCACAAGCGCACCTCGCTGAAGAACGACGGCGCCCCCTACGCGCACGACCCGGACATCAGGTGGCGGATCGCGGACGCCGGCATCGCCCTGGACGGCATCTACCCGCAGATCGCCTCGATCGCGACCGACGTCGACACCCTCGCCGACCACGGACCGATGTGGTTCGCCAAGCTCTCCAGCGTCAAGGTGCGTGCCACGGAGACGGCGAAGGACGTCGTCGAGAAGGCGATCCGGGTCTCCGGCGGCGGCTCCTACTTCAACCGCAGCGAGCTGAGCCGGCTCTACCGGGACGTGCTCGCCGGCCTCTTCCACCCCAGCGACGACGAGTCGGCGCACTCCACGATGGCGAATGCCCTGCTCGGTCCGGTTCCGCCGTCGGCCTGAGCCCAGGACATGGAAATGGCGCCTGCGGCAGGGTCCGCGCAGGCGCCACCGTGAGGCGTCGCTACCAGCGGTGGGCGACGTCGACCACGAGCCGGGACATGTCCCCGGGCCCGTCCAGGATGAACACGCGGAACGGAAGGCGGGCCCGGACACCGAGTCCGATGGTGGTCTGGCCCTCGAAGGTGCCGGCGTAGGCGACCTGCCGGAACGTCCGGTAGCCGCTGACGTTGACCACTTCGTTGTCGTTGCTGGGGTGATAGGTGGTGTTGCCTGCCCCGTCGTAGGCCGGGACCCGGGCCACGATGCGGAGGTCGGCGGCACCGCGGAGGGAGACAGGTAGTCCCTGTCCCTCGGTCGCGACGGGGCCGTAACGGACGTCGTAGCCGCGGATGTCTCCGCGGACGTCGATGACCAGCCGGTCGTAGCACGTGTGCTGACCGGACCGGACGTTGAGCATCGATGCGTTGGACGACATCGTGCTCACCTGCTCGGGGAGGGACCCCCAGTAGATCCCGCAGTACGGCGCCGCGTTCGCGGCGGGGCTGGCGGGAACGAGAAAGAACGCGCTGAGCAAGACACTGAGGATCAGCGAAGCTGTTCGCTTCATGACTGCCCCTTTCTGCATCGATCGGACCCTGCGTCAGAAACGCTACGCCGCGCGATCCCGCGCCGACAGGGGGCGGATCGTCACGAACACATCTCGCTGTTTTCGTTGGGGTGCCGGTGGAGATGGCCGTTTTCGTTGGGTTCGGACTGCGGCGTCCCGCGCTCGCCCGCAGATCCGACCGTCCGCCCGGAGACGGTCCCGCGATGGCTACCGTCATCTCCCTGATCCGCTCCGACGACCTCTCCGATACCGCCGAGTACGCCTACGCCGTCACGGTCCCGGCCGCGGCCCGGCTCGTCTACACCGCCGGCGCCTGTCCGCTGACCCAGGACGGCTCCACGGCCGAGGTCGGCAGCTGTGCCGGTCGGGCCCGCGTCTGCCTGGAGAACCTCGTCGTGGCACTGGCGGCGGCAGGCGCCTAGCTCACCGACGTCGTCAAGAGCACGGTGTACGTCGCCTCCACCAGCCGCGCCGACGTCGCCACCGTGTGAGAGGTCGTCAGGGGGCGCTTCGGTGCGCACGACGCGGAAGGCCGCCGAACACCTCCTCGCGCCCGGATCGCTGGAAGACGCGTTGGTCACCCGCGTGCACCGAGCGCTCGCCGGAGCCTTCCCGGCCGCGTGAGCTCGCGTCGCTGGATGCGGCGAGATGCGCGAGAGCAGCAGCGGACGGCAGGTCACCACCGCCAGACGCAAGAAGGTAGCCATCCGCGTCAACGGGTGACTACCACCTGTCATGCGGGACATGTCCGGGCCCTTCCTAGGTGCACCTCTCAGGGAGCGCCGGGGCGGTGTCCGGACGTGGAACCAACGGGATGCTCGGTCGGGGGTGGTATCGCCAGAATGATTGACTGGGACGATGGCAAGGTCGGGGATCCTGGCGTATCCGGCGTTCGTGCGCCTCTGGATCGCCGACACCGTTTCCTGGTTGGGGACCTTCGCCTCGGGCCTGGCCATGCAGCTCCTCCTCATCGAGACATTGGACGCCGACCAGAGTGCACTTGGGGTCGTCCGCGCCGCCCAGTGGCTGCCCGCGCTTGCTTTCGGCTTGCTCGCCGGGGTGCTCGTGGACCGGGTGCGCCGTCGGCCGGTGCTGATCGCCGCTGACACGGTCAGCGCCGTGCTCTTCGGGCTGATCGGAGCGCTCGCGCTGACCGGCAAGTTGACCATCCCGCTCCTGGTCGTCCTGGTCTTCGTGGTCGGCACGGCATCGGTCTTCTTCAACGCCGCGCACCAGTCGTTCCTGCCGCGGGTGGTCCCCACCAGGATGCTCCCGGTCGCGAACGCGCGAATCGAGCAGGCTATGGCGGCTGCCGAGTCGGCGGGCCCGCTCGTAGCGGGTTCGCTCGTCAGGTTCCTCTCTGCACCGATTGCCGTGCTCGTCAACGCGGTGAGCTACGCCGCCTCCGCGGTGCTGCTGTGCACGATCCGCGTCGCGGAGCCGACCCCTCGGCGACATCCGGACCGACGCCTGTGGCGCGAGCTCAAGGAGGGAGCCGGGTGGGTCTACCGCCACCGCACCCTCGCACCGTACGCAGTCGCACTGCACATGTGGTTCTTCTTCAACTCGGCGATCATGACGATCTTTGTCTTCTTTGCTGTGGAGGAGCTCGGCCTGGACCCACTGACGGTCGGCCTGGTGCTGGCGTGTGCGGGGATGACCGGGGTGGTCGGTGCCGGCCTGGCACCTCGGGCCGCCGAGCGGTTCGGCCTGGGCGTCGTCTGCGTGTTCAGCGATTGGCTGACCCCGGTGGCGTTCCTGCTTGTGCTGCTCGCCCAGCCGGGTCCTGCCGGTACGGTGCTGCTGGTGCTGGGGCAGCTGGTCTACGGGCTGGGCGCCGGGCTCAAGGGCCCGCTCGATCTGAGCTACCGCAACGCGGTGACCCCCGACCGGCTCCGCGCCCGGATGAATGCGACGATCCGGTCATTCAACTGGGGCTCGATCGCCGTGTCGGCGCCGCTGGCAGGGTGGTTCGCGGCGACCTGGGGCAACCGCCCGGTCATCGCAATCGGCATCGGCGGGCTGGTCGCCGCCGCCCTGGTGCTCACGCTCTCGCCGTTCCGCACCGTGACGATGCCCGAGGTCGACGCTGACGGAATCCCGGGCCGAGCTCGGCTCTCGACCGGAGGCACGTAACAGGCAGCGGTCCGCCCCTGTCCCGGCCTGCGAGAGTGCGGGTTGTCCCGCGATCCCTTCTTACCGCACGGCTGCCGGGCACCGCCATCCCGACGATCATCGCGACCCAGCAAGCCGTGCCCGTGACCGGACACGACAACGGCCCGTCCCGGTGGGGGACGGGCTGCGTCGATTCTGCAAGGAGTGTCCTCGAATGAACGAAGACCTCGAGGTGGAGGTGGCGGGAATCGAACCCGCGTCCGACAGTGCGGAACCAGAACTTCTCCGGGCGCAGTCTGCTGTTGATTTTCTCGGCCCCAGCGGTCTCGCAGACAAGCCGCTGACGGGCCCAGTCATCTAAATGTCCCCGTAACCTCGATGACGAAGGTTACGAGCAGTGGCTCTCTAGATGACGCCAGGAACCGGGTCGAGAGCAACCCCGGGCTGACGGACTTCTACGCTCGCTCAGGCGGCGAGGGCGAAGTCGGTGCGATTGGAATCGGCACCTATTGGTTTGCAAGGAGCGTTTACGAGATAACCCTGCATCCTCGGCCCGCTTCTTCTGGCTCGACAACCATCGTCGAAACCGATCACCCCCCTGTTCAGTTGTTACGCACCGGGCTCGCGCAAACTTGTCCGGCTCGCCCAGTGTAGTGGTTCAACACGGCCGGGGTCGCCAGTATTTCCCTCGCCCACCGAGCCGCTGGTTCAGGCCGTGCCCGACGACGTCCCGAGCGCTGCGTCGACGAGCGGCTTGACCCTCGTGCCCATGCGCTCGATGGCGTGCAGCGACTCCTTCTGCGGCACGCCGGTGAGGTCCATCTGGAAGATCTGCCGGTCATGACGCAGTGCGCCGTGCAGGTCGACGATGCGCTCGGCGACCGACTCGGGCCCACCCACGAAGTAGGCACCGCCCTTCGCGGCCGTGGCGTCGAACGTGATCCGGTTCGGGAGGGGAAACCCGCGCTCGGCCGAGATCATCTTCATCGTGTCGAGGTAGTACGGGTAGAAGAAGTCCCGCGCCGCCTTGTCCTCGTCGGCGACGAACCCCATCACGGACACCGTGACGCTGGCTTCGCCCCGCGGCTCCTGCGCGTGCGTGAACGCCTCGCGGTAGAGGTCGGCGAGCGGGGCGAAGTCGGCGGGCCGGCCGCCGATGATCGCGTAGCTGACGGGGACCCCGAGCACACCGGCCCGAACTGACGACTCCGGGTTCCCACCGGTGGCGATGCCGATCCGCAGGTGCTCGCCGAGCCCGGGCTTGTCCACCGGGCGGGGCAGGATGTCCGCCGCCTCCAGGGCCGGGCGGAATCGGCCCTGCCAGGTGATGGGGTTGCTCCGGTCGAGCTCGAGCAACAGCTGCACCTTCTCGTCGAAGAGGTCGTCGTAGTCCTCGAGGTTCGCCCCGTACAGCGGGTAGGACTCGATGTAGGAGCCGCGGCCGGCGAGAAGCTCGACGCGGCCACCGGAGAACTGGTCCATCGTCGTGAACTGCTGGAACACCCGGACGGGGTCCTCCGTGCTGAGTACGGTCACCGCACTCCCGACGTGGATGCGTCGCGTCTGGGCGAGCGCCGCGGAGATCACGGTCGACGGCGAGGAGACGGCGTACTCGGGCCGGTGGTGCTCCCCGATGCCCGCGTAGTCCAGCCCCACCTCCTCCGCGAGCCGGACCCGCTCGAGCAGGTCGCGGATGCGTTGTCCCGGTGTGGCCCGTTCCCTGGTGTGCGGATCGGGCATGGTGTCGCCGAACGTGTAGAAGCCAAGTTCCATGTCAATGCAAACGCATGGACGACGGCGTTATTCCGGCGGTCGCGCCGCAGCGGTCGACTCAGCGATCCCGGCACTCTCCGCCAAGCGATCCGGCAAGGCCGGGCTCACCAACCGCCGCCGCCACCACCGCCCATGCCGCCGCCGGAGAACCCGCCACCGCCGGAGAACCCGGAGCCGCCGCTCGAGCCCGGGGTCGGGGCAGCCACGGCGAGGTCCGCGGCCGCGGTGAAGGACTCCATCGCGGTTCCGAAGCCGCTCGCCCAGAACACCCCACCGGCGGCGTAGAAGCCGGAGTACCAGGTGGGTTGCGACATGACGCGGCCCTGACGGGCAAGCTCGGCGAAGATCCCGGCCCAGCGCTCGGCGACACCGAACACGATCGCGAACGGCAGGTAGCGAGAGAAGACGTCCTCACCCTCCTCGAAGCGGATCTGGTTTGCCTCCGCGGTCTCCAGGTACCGCTTGAACCCGAGGGACTGCGCGAGCACCGCGGTGCCGTCGGCCGTCCGCGCGGGCGCGGCCTTGGCGAACGCCGCCACGACGACGCCCAGCACGATCAGCGGAAGGCCCAACACCCCGAGGCCGGCGACGATCCCAAGGACGATCGCAGCGAGGACGCCGACCACCACGAGCACGATCCCGGCCGCGAACCACCGGGCGCGCACCGCCTTGGGGGACTTCCGGAACCAGCCGAGGTGGGTCATCTCATCGTAGAGCTGGTCCTGGG
>JAENWO010000253.1 GCA_016649925.1 Actinomycetales bacterium | reverse complement strand
TGCTCGTCCTCGCTGGGGCCGACGAACGTGTCCTCATCGACCGCTGAGGAGGCCAACGGCTGCTCCGGCCGCATGATCGTCGCCTCGTGCTCGTCAGGTTCGGGCACGACGGCCGGCTCGGGCTCGGGCTCGGGCTCAGGCTCCGATCCGGATGCCGGCTCCGGGTCCGGCTCAGGCTCCGATCCGGATGCCGGCTCCGGCTCCGGCTCCGGCTCGGACCCGGCCGCGCCCAGCGCCACGGCGTCGGCCTCACCGTCAGGTAGAGCCACACCCGGCTGATGAGCCCGAAGTGCGTCGGCGAAGACGATTCCACCGAGCAGCGGCAGGGTCTCACCCCCCGCGCCGGGGACCCGCAGCGAGAACGAGCCGGCGGCCGGCACCACGTGCTCTCGCCAGGTGTTCATGCCGTCGGCGACGACCTCGACGTCGTCCACCTCGGCGCGCACCTCACCACGGACAAGGACGCGGACGCCGTCGGGGCCAGCCTGCAGCAGGCCGAAAGCCGGGAGTGAGATGATGCCGCCGCCAGCGATGATCTCGAGCCACTCAGCGATGGGCCGACGCTGGGACATCGCCTTCCAGACGGCTCGCACAGAAGCTGCGGGGATGTTCGGATGGAGGAGCGCCAAGCCGCCGTCGGCCGCGAGCGCCGTCCACTCCCCCGGCACGTATGAGTACGTCATCGGGTCCTACCTCCCCCGTCCGAACCGACCACACTGCGATCCTGCGGCACGGTTTCCTCGGCGTCGCCGAACTCGTGCGCGTCGGAAGCCCCGCGCGGCGCGGTGGTCCCGATCTCGGTCCGGTCGCCAGCGTGCAGGTCCACCACGACGATCGACACGTTGTCGCGCGCCCCACCGCTGACCGCGAGCGCGAGCAGGGCGTGAGCGACGCCGTCGGGCGAGTCCTCGGTCGCGAGCGCGGCCCGGATCTGCTCCTCGCTGATCTCGTTCACGAGCCCGTCGGAACAGATCAGCAGGCGGTCGTTCCGTCCGGCGTACAGCATCCAGAAGTCGGGTTCGACGTCGACGCCGCTGCCCACCGCCCGGGTGATGATGTTGCGCTGCGGGTGGGTGCGAGCCTGCTCGTCGTCGATGGCGCCCGAGTCGATGAGCTCCTGCACCACCGAGTGGTCCACGCTGATGCGGCTGAGTTCTCCCTCGCAGTACCGGTACACCCGCGAGTCGCCGACGTTGAAGACGAGCCAGTACGGGGCGGCCTCGTATGTGGTCAGGATTGCACCGGCGACGGTGCTGCCCGCCGTGACGTGATGCCCGTCCGCGCCCTCCTGCACCTCGGCGAGCGCGGTTCGGATGCGGTCCTGCGCGGCCCGGACGACGGCCTGGACCTCCTCGGGGTGGACCTCGACGTCGGCCCGCACGTCCCGGGCGTACGCGGAGAACGTCTCCATGACGCAGGCCGACGCCATCGCCCCGTGGACGTGGCCACCCATCCCGTCCGCGACCAGGAACACCGGGGGCAGGGCGAGGACCGAGTCCTCGTTCACGCTGCGCCGGCCACCCGCGTCGGTGGCCATCCCCCACACTGCCTGCACTACCGCTCCTCGGATCAGGTCCTTGACCGGACTCCGCCGATCCTATGCACTGGGCTGCAGCACGTCACACGCACTCGACCGAGGGAGAACGCCAGGAGCGCCTCGCCGGTGGCGACGAACGCATGGCTGCCGTCGGTCGCGTCGTCGATCAGAGCTCCGGACGTCACACCGGTCGGCACCTGCCACACGACGTGGCCGGTGAGCGTGTCGATCCCCGTCATCGACACGAGGCCGTCCTGGCCGATGCCCGCGGCCACGAGGTAGCGCCCGGCGGCGTAGAACGGCCACCCGAACAGCTCCTGGGTCGGTGCCACCGTCCCGACGGCCACGGTGGTGCTGCACCGCGGGGTGGGGCATCGGGGCGACCCACACCCTCTCGCCGCCGCCGCCGCCGTCGTCGTCGTCGTCGCTGAGGATCACCGTGCCGTCGAGCACCCACACCCTTTGATCGCCGAGTTCAGCGCGGACCTGGACCCGCCAGGCGAGCTCCGGCGCGGTGGACAGGTCAGGTACCGGCGCGGTGGACAGGTCAGGTACCGGCGCGAACGGCGTCAGGCTCTGCTCCGGGGTCGAAATAAGCAGGACACCGCCGACGACGAGCGCCAGGCTGGCCTCGACCCACGCGACAGCGGGCCACCACGGCGGACGGGACACGGGGGCGGCGCCGCGGGCGCGGCGATGGCTCGTCGAAACCGAGCTCCGCCGGGGCGTCGTCAGCCCACGCGACCTCGAAGTCGTCGTCGTCGCGGCGCTGGGCCACGGGTCGATCTTCGCCGATCCCACCGATTGTGCGCAGTGGCTCGAGGTGGCCGGCCCTCAGAGCACCGCGGGGAACACGCCCCAGTAGGCGGCGATCGCCAGCACGGACGCAGAGCCGAGGTGCACGCCCCACCAGGTCAGGACACCGACCGTCCCGACCGCTCGACGACCCAGGGTGCGCCACGCGTTGATCGCGGCCGCGATGGACCGCACGCCGACGGCGACGGCGAAGATGCCCAGACCCTCCACGAGGAGCCAGCCGCCGTGCACCACCCAGTCGTTCGTGCGGTAGTTCAGGGCAAGGCTGGCGACCTGGACGAGGTAGGCGGCGAACAGCACGAGCACCGCGAGGGAGGCGAGCGCCGTGGCCGCGCTGTACCGGGCGAGCGGAGGCGGAAGCTTCCTCGTGCGCCGCCGGAGGACTCGGGCGAGGAGCCAGAAGATCGGGCCGACGAGGATCGCGGCGACCGAGCCGAGCAGGGTCCAGATGAGCATGTCCCCGTCCGCGTACCACCGGGGATGGTCCAGCGGCGCCGCCCGGAAGCGCTGTTCGGGCTGGGCCCCCGCGATGCGCGGTGTCGCCTCGGCGGTGGCTGGCAGCCCGAGCGTCCAGCCGGCCAGGACGTCCACGAACCCGTCCGCCAGTATGCCGTCCACCCGGATGCCGTGGTTCGCGCCCGCGAAGTACCGCACCGTGTACTGGTGGTTGCCGGCCTCGGCGATGTCGCTGATGAGCTGGAGCGGGCCCTGCACGGTCGGCATCGAGGCGTCCGCTGTGCCGTAGACCATGAGGACCGGCTGCGTCATGCGCTGCTGGAAGGGACTCGCGTCGAAGTCCGCGTACGCGAAGCCCCCGCCGGGAATGGCGATGCCCAGCCCGCGCGGGATGGCGCGCAGCAGCGGCGCAGGAACCCCGAGGTTGCGCAGGTAGGAGTCGGTGGCGAACGCAGCCTGCTCCCGTGGCGGCACCACCGGCGCCGAGACGAGGACCACGAAGGCGACGTCGGGGTCCTCGGCAGCAGCGATGGGCGCGATCCACGCCCCCTCGCTCTCGCCGTAGATCCCCACCATGTCCGGGTTGACACCCGGCCAGTCGCGCAGGACGTCGAAGGAACGCAGGTAGTCGGCCGCCATGTTCGGGTAGCTGCGGTCCCTGGCGGTGTAGGTGTCCATCCGCTTCTGGGGCACCAGGACGAACACTCCGGCGCTGGCCAGCGCCCGCGCCTGTTCGGTGAAGTTCGTGTTGCTGCCAGTGCCCGCACCGTGCATGAACAGCATGCCCGGGCGCTGGTCGGGCGCGCCGACGGGGTAGGTGAGAGTGGCGGTCACGACGGCTCCGTCGAGCGGGATGTCGAACGTCTCCGTGTCGAACCCGTACGTGCCCACCGGGTCCGTACTGACCGCGAAACCGATCGTCACGTCCTCGGTCTGGGGGACGATCGACTGCTCCACCGGCTGCGGCGTCCACCCGGGGCCGGACACCGAGCCGAGGATCCCGAAAGCGAGAACGACGCCCAGAGCCGCCGCCAGCTTCCGATAGATCACCGGACCAGGTTAGTTGGCGCTGGCGGACGCCGCGTGCAGAGTCCGGGTGGCCGTCCCCAACGCCACCCGCATCGCGAGGCACGAAGGTGTCGCTGGCAAGCACGACATCCCCCCAACCACGTCGCGGGGACGACATCTTCGTGGCGCGCGACGGCAGCCGAGCGGCGACGGCAGCCGAGCGGCGACGGCAGCCGCGGCCGATCGCAGCCGAGCGGCAGGTGGTCCGCTCCGGCCGCGGGACGAGATCGGCTCAGAAGCCGAGGCGCTGCAATCCCTTGGGGTCGCGCTGCCAATCCTTGGCCACCTTGACGTGCAGGTCGAGGTAGACCGCGGCGCCGAGGAGCTCCTCGATGCCGCGCCGGGCCACCGTGCCGACCTCGCGCAGTCGTTTCCCGCCGGCGCCGATGATGATCGCCTTCTGCGAGTCGCGCTCGACGAACAGGTTGACGCGGACGTCAAGCATCCGGCGCCCGTCGCGGCGCGGCTCCTCGCGCTCGGTGATCTCGTCGACCACGACGGCGAGGGAGTGCGGCAGCTCGTCGCGGACGCCCTCCAGGGCGGCCTCGCGGACGAGTTCCGCAACCATCACGCTGTCCGGCTCGTCGGTCAGCTCGCCGTCCGGGTAGAGCTTCGGGGACTGGGGCAGGTGGGACAGGAGGACGTCGACGAGCACGTCGAGCTGGTAGGACTTCACGGCGGACACCGGCACGATGTCAGCCCAGCTACCGAGGGCATCGATCGCCTGGAGGTGCTCGAGGAGCCGTTGAGGGCTA
>JAENWO010000583.1 GCA_016649925.1 Actinomycetales bacterium | reverse complement strand
CCCTCCCGACCGTCTCGGCGGGATCACCACCCTTGGAGACGAAGAGCTCGACGGGTTCGGCCGGGCAGCGGTAGCCGATGGCGCCCGACTCGCGCTGGTACGGCGTCCGAAGGTAGCCCAGGTCGCACAGCCGCTCCCGGTTGGCGAGCACCCGGGCGTCGGACAACGTCCCGGGGATCTGGGCGACCTTGAACGGGAAGCCGGTGGGCGAGGCTAACGGATCGGTCCTGACCTCGAGGGTGTCGGCTCTCAGGCGGTCGAGGGCCTGGCGAAGCAGGGCGGGGTCGAGTCCGGACTCCTTGCTCAGTGCGAAGACGGTGCCGGCCTGCACGCCCTGCGCACCGGCCTCCCGGGCTGCCACGACCGCCTCCGGGGTGTCGTAGGAGCCAGCGAGCCAGAACGGCAGTCCCACCGCGGCGACCTTCGACACGTCGGCGAGGTCACGTGGGCCGAACACGGGCTGTCCCAGGTCGTCCAGGACGACCTTGCCGCGCGGCGGCGCGTTGTGGCCGCCGGCGCTCGGGCCCTCGATGACGAAGCCGTCGGGGCGGATGTGCGCATCCCGTGCGAGGTATGAGGCGAGGGCGTCGGCCGAGATGATCGCGAGGAAGAACGGTCGGGTGAGCGGCGGCACCTCGACGCCGAGCAGCCCGCGGGGATCAAGCTCGACATGGTGACTCTCGGGCGCGGCGCCGTCGACGTGGACGGGCAGCCGGACGGTACGCCCGGCTGCGAGATCGTCGAGGAGCCGGGGGATCTCCCTGGGGATGCCCGCGCCCATCAGGACGTAGTCGACCCCCGCCAGGATGGCGCCATAGGCGGCGGCCGGTGTGGCCATCTGGACCTTCTCGAGGAAGTTGATCCCGACGAGTCCGTCGTGGCCCTCCTTGGCCAGCCAGACCTCCGCGAAGTTGGCCAGGGCCATCAGCTGCTGGGCCTTGCGGTCCTGTCGCAGCGAGAGGCGAGGGAGCGGTCGGTAGGGAGCGCCCCGGGGGCGTCCGTTGGGGCGGAAGTAGGTGTTGAGCACCCGCGCGACGACCTCTGGATCCGGGAACGCGGCGAAGGCCCGCCGCATCGCACCGTCCGGGTCTCCGTCCTGGAGGCGCCGGGTCATCACCACGTCAAGGGCGGTGCCCGAGACCACTCCCAGCTGTCCGTCGGCCGCGACGGCGGAGGCGAGGCGCCACGTGGACACGCCAACACCCATCCCGCCCTGGATCACGGTTGGCAGTGCTGCGTCGTCGCCCCAAGGGGAGGGTGGTGTCATCGGTCGGCCTCTCCTACCTACGGTGGCGTAGGTTACTGAACCGTAGGTTGATTTGTCCAGGGCGGGGCAGGACGAACGTCCTAATCGGGGCGCTCACCTGCACAGCCGCGCGCACAATCGGCGCGTGTCGCGGGCGCGTCGTCCCGACTGGTGGGGGGTCCTGGCGCTCCGGCGCAGGGGTGCGGCCGGGGGAGTGCGGGGCTGCTACATGCCCATGGCGTGCACGCCGCCATCGACGT